>NZ_JAHVCI010000042.1:0-39589 GCF_019265565.1 Cellulomonas sp. PS-H5 | reverse complement strand
GCCGAGCCGCGGCCGCCCCGTCCGGCGCGGCCACCGCGTCGGGCGCCCGCGCCACCCGCCCGCCGCGCCCGGCCACGCCGACCTCCGTCATCGACGCCGCCCTCCGGGCGGACGCCGCCGAGGTGACCCGGCTGCTCGCGCTCCCGGCGGGCGGCGACCTGGTGCGCTGGTGGTCCGACCTGGTCGCGCCCGCGCGGTCCGGCATCGCGTCGCGCACGGTCCTGGCCCGCCCGGGCGACGAGCCCGACGCGCTCGTCGCCGCCGCGGCCCTGGCGGTGCTCCGGGACCGCTCGGGCCGGGTCCCGCGGCACCCGTCGCGCCGCCGGATCGTCCTGCTGCTCGCGGCGCCGGGTGAACCTCGGCCGCTGTCCCTGCACGTGCTCGCGGGCGCGCTCGCCGACGCCGGCGTCGACGCGCGGGTGGTCGCGGGGCCCACCGGCCGGCACCGGCTGCTCGAGATCGCGGCCATGACGTCGCCGTCGGCGGTGGTGCTGCTGAGCGAGCAGACGGCCCCCGACCTGGGCCTCGTCGGCGCGGTGGCGGAGGCGCACGCCGCGCTGCCGGTGTTCGTGATGGTGCCGGACGAGGCCGCCGGGGAGGTCCCGCTGGGCCACCAGGTGCACCGGGTCCGGACCGTCCCGGGCCTGGTCCACGAGGTGCTGGCCGTCTCCGCCTGACACCTGGGTTCTTCCTGGACGCTAACGTCGGCCCCGATCCGGCCGATACAGGAAGGAAGCCGGATCCGCCAGGGTCCTGGCACAGGCGGAAGGCGGAGGTCGATGGCGGGCGTCGTGGTGTGCCACGGATCGACGGCGGTGCGCGAGCGCATCGTCCTGACGGCACTCGGTGTGCCCGCGCTGGCCCCGGTGCGCGCGGCGGCGTCCGTGGACGAGCTGGTCACGCTGGCGCGGCGCGTGCCGCCGACCATCGTGCTGCTCGACGCGCACCTGCCGACCCCGGGCCCCGTGGAGGCGATCCGCCGGCTGCGCGCGGTGCCGTCGCAGTCGACGGTCGTGATGCTGGCGGTGCCCGGCGACGAGATCGCGCTGGACCGGGCGATCGCGCTCGGTGCCCGCGGGTACCTGGCCCCCGACGTGGGCCGGGCGGAGCTGGCCGCGGTCGCGGCGCACATCCTGGCGAGCCCGGGCATCCCCGGCGCGCCCGGCGCGGTGCCGCACGACGGACTGGCCGCCGCGCACGCCCACGGCGCCGTCGCGAGCGCCCCGACCCCGGTGGTCGCCCGGGTGGAGCTGCCCGCGCAGTCCACCGGCCGTGACGAGGTCTCGCTCACGAAGCGCGAGGTCGAGGTGCTGGTCGGCATGAGCAACGGCCGGTCGAACGCGCAGATCGGCCAGGAGCTGTTCCTGTCCGAGGACACGATCAAGACCCACGCCCGCCGGCTGTTCCGCAAGCTCGGCGCCGCCGACCGCGCGCAGGCGGTGGCCATCGGGCTGCGCAGGGGCCTCATCCGCTGACGCCCGGCGCGGGCGCCCCCGACGGGTCGTCCGCGCGCGCCCGGCGTCGCGCAGGTCACCCCGGACGGCGGCCGGGTCCTCCGACCGGCGGCCGTATCATCGGGGGATGACCGACCTGGGCACCCCTGGATCCGCCGCTCCCGCCGACCCGTTCGGCTTCATCGGTCTCACCTACGACGACGTCCTGCTGCTCCCGGGCGAGACGGACGTCATCCCGAGCGAGGTCGACACCACGACCCGGCTCACGCGTGAGATCTCCCTGTCGATCCCGCTCGTGTCCGCCGCGATGGACACCGTCACCGAGTCGCGCATGGCGATCGCCCTGGCCCGCCAGGGCGGCATCGGCGTGCTGCACCGGAACCTCTCGATCGAGGCGCAGGCCCACCAGGTCGACCTGGTGAAGCGCTCCGAGTCCGGCATGGTGTCCGACCCCGTGACCGTGGGCCCCGACGCGACGCTGGCCGAGCTCGACGCGCTGTGCGCCAAGTACCGCGTGTCCGGCCTGCCGGTGGTGGACGACGACCGCCGCCTCCTGGGCATCATCACGAACCGCGACCTGCGGTTCGTGCCGCCGGCCGAGTTCACCACCCGCCGGGTCCGCGACACGATGACATCGATGCCGCTGATCACCGGCCCGGTCGGCATCTCGAACGACGACGCCGCGGCGCTGCTCGGCAAGCACAAGGTCGAGAAGCTGCCGCTGGTCGACGCGGACGGCCGCCTGCAGGGCCTCATCACCGTCAAGGACTTCGTGAAGTCCGAGCAGTACCCGATGGCCACGAAGGACGCGAGCGGCCGCCTGGTGGTCGCCGCGGCCGTCGGCTTCTTCGGGGACGCCTGGGACCGCGTGTCCGCGCTGGTCGAGGCCGGCGTGGACGCGCTCGTCGTCGACACCGCGAACGGCCACGCCCGGCTCATGCTCGACATGGTCCGCCGGATCAAGTCCGACCCGGGCACGAAGCACGTCCAGGTCATCGGCGGCAACATCGCGACCCGCGAGGGCGCGCAGGCGCTGGTCGACGCGGGCGTGGACGCGGTCAAGGTCGGCGTCGGCCCGGGCTCGATTTGCACCACCCGCGTGGTCGCCGGCGTCGGCGTCCCGCAGGTCACCGCGGTCTACGAGGCCTCGCTGGCCGCGAAGCCCGCGGGCGTCCCGGTCATCGCGGACGGCGGCCTGCAGTACTCCGGCGACATCGCGAAGGCCCTCGTGGCCGGCGCGGACAGCGTCATGGTCGGCGGCCTCATCGCCGGCTGCGACGAGTCGCCGGGCGACCTCGTGTTCGTCAACGGCAAGCAGTTCAAGCGCTACCGCGGCATGGCGTCGCTGGGCGCGATGCAGAGCCGCGGCGACCGCCGGTCGTACTCCAAGGACCGGTACTTCCAGGGCGACCTGACCGACGACGAGATCATCACCGAGGGCATCGAGGGCCAGGTCCCGTACCGCGGCCCGCTCGCGGCGGTGGCGCACCAGCTGGTCGGCGGCCTGCACCAGTCGATGTTCTACGTCGGCGCGCGCACGATCCCGCAGCTGCAGCAGCGCGGGAAGTTCGTCCGGATCACGCCGGCGGGGCTCAAGGAGTCGCACCCGCACGACGTGCAGATGATCTCGGAGTCGCCGAACTACACGGTGCGCTGAGACACGCGGAAGGGGCCGGGTGCGGATCGCACCCGGCCCCTTCCGCGTCCCGCGGGGTCAGTCCCGGAACGTCTCGATCTGCGCGCCCAGCTCGACGAGCCGCTCCTGCAGCCCCTCGTAGCCGCGGGCGATGATGTCGACGTTGCGCAGCACGCTCTCGCCCTTCGCCGCCAGCATCGCGAGCAGGATCACGACCGCGGGGCGCAGGGCGGGCGGGCAGGACACCTCGGCGCCGGACCAGCGGGTCGGGCCGGACACCTGCAGCCGGTGCGCGTCGAGCAGCCGGACGTCGGCGCCGAGCCGGGTGAGGTCGGTCAGGTGGATCGCCCGGCCCTCGTACACCCAGTCGTGCACCAGCGTCGACCCGGTCGCGCACGCGGCGATCACCGCGAAGAACGGCAGGTTGTCGATGTTGAGGCCGGGGAACGGCATCGGGTGGATCTTGTCCAGCGGCGCACGCAGCTCGCTCGGGTGCACCGTGATGTCGACGAGCCGGGTGCGGCCGTTGTGCGCGGTGTACTCCTCGGACAGCGTGTAGCGCTGGCCCATCTCGGACAGGGTCGCGAGCTCGATCTCCATGAACTCGATCGGCACCCGGCCGACCGTGATCTCGGAGCCGGTGACGATGCCGGCGGTGAGCAGGCTCATGGCCTCGACCGGGTCCTCCGAGACTGCGTACTCCACGTCGGCGTCGATGTCGGCCTTGCCGTGCACCCGCAGCGTCGTCGTGCCGATGCCCTCGACACGGACGCCCAGCAGCTCCAGGTAGAAGCACAGGTCCTGGACCATGTAGTTGGGGCTGGCGTTGCGGATGGTGGTGACGCCCGGGCGGCGGGCGGCGGCCATCAGCGCGTTCTCGGTGACGGTGTCGCCGCGCTCGGTGAGCACGATCGACAGGTTCTCGGTGCCCGGGTCGGTGACGCGGGCGAGGTAGCGGCCGCCGCTCGCGGTGACGGAGAGGCCGAACGGGCGCAGCGCGATCATGTGCGGCTCGACGGTGCGGGAGCCGAGGTCGCAGCCGCCGGCGTACGGGAGCCGGAACTCGTCCTGCTGGCCGAGCAACGGGCCGAAGAACATGATGATCGACCGGGTGCGGCGGGCGGCGTCGACGTCGATGGCCTCGAGGTCGAGGTCCTTCGGCACGACGATCTCCAGGTCGCGGCCGTCGGCGGACCAGGTGGCGCGGACGCCGACGGACCGCAGCACGTCGACGATCCGGTCGACCTCGACGATCCGCGCGACGTTCTTGAGCCGCGTGGTGCCGCGGTTGAGCAGCGAGGCGCAGAGCAGGGCGACCGCGCCGTTCTTCGACGTGTTCACGTCGAGCCGGCCGGACAGCTGCGCGCCGCCCCGCACCCGCAGGTGGGTGTGCTGCGGGCCGCCGAGCGTGACGATCGGGGAGTCGAGCGCGGCGCCGATCCGGGTCAGCATGTCGAGGCTGAGGTTCTGCGCGCCCTGCTCGATGCGGTGCACGGCGGACTGGCTGGTGCCGAGGAGCTCGGCGAGCTGGGTCTGCGTCAGACCGCGGTGGCGGCGCGCGGACCGGACCAGCGAGCCCACGTGGGCCAGCTGCTCGGGGAGGGTGGGGGTGACGACGGGGATGGACGAGGTCACCGTGGGCACGGCTCCGGTCGTCGGGTTGGTCAGGGTCACGACGACGACGTTAACTCATGGATGAGATATCGGCACGGCGTCGGATGGGGAGATCGTGTGCGCGGGTGTCGGCACGGCTGATCCCGACCTCATGACCGGTGTTGCGGATAGCGCCGATGGTGCAGGTCAGGCGATCAGCGTGTCCTGGATCGGGCGGCCGGCGAACCGGCGGTCGCGGGCCGGGTCGTGCCGGATGGCGACCGGCTCCGGCGTCACGCGGACGGGGAGCGCGGGCTGGGTGGCGATCCGGCCGGTGACCCGGGCGGCGAGGTTCGGCGCAGGCGCGGCGGCGACGGGAGCGGCGACGTGCGCGACGGCGGCCGGCGCGGCGGCGACGGTCCGGGGCGCCGGCTCCGGTGCCGGCAGCGGCTCGAGCGGTGCGCCCGTCCCCGGCGCCCCCGCGGCGGCGGCCGCCCGTGACGCCGCGCGGCTCGGCCACGTCGACTCCGCGCCGGGGCCGGTGTGCCCGCGCTCGGCGCGCCAGGCGTTGAACGCCTCGGCCCACGCCCGGTGCGCGGTCACCTGGTAGTCGTGCAGCGAGACCAGGTCGAGGTCGCCCAGGTGCGGGAACCGCCCGACGATCCGCTCCAGCACGTCGAGGGTCGCCACCACGTCCACGTCGGCGGTGTGCAGGCTGCCGGTGTCGACCACCTGGTAGACGCCGCACAGGTCCACGAGCTTGCGCTTGCCCGACCGGTACCGGTCCTCGGCGCGGTCGAGGACGAGCGGGTCGATGACCGGGCGCAGCTCGCCGCCGAGGCGGTCCTCCACGGTCGGCAGGCCGTGCCGGCGGAGCTCGGACTCGAGGAGGCACAGGTCGAAGGAGGCGTTGTAGGCCACGACCGGCACGCCCTCGCGGACGGCCTCGGCGATGGCGGCGGCGATCTCGTCCAGCGCCCCGCGCGGCTCGGCGCCGTGCGCGCGGGCGTGCTCGGTGCTGATGCCGTGGATCGCGCTCGCGCCCTCGGGGATCTCGACGCCGGGGTCGACGAGCCAGGTGCGCACGTGGGTGCCGTCGCGGTCCCGCCGGACGAGCGCGGCCGTCACGATGCGGTCGTGGTCGGTGTCCACGCCGGTGGTCTCGGTGTCGAACCCCAGCAGCGGCCCGTCGGTCCAGGTCATGCGTCTCCCTCTCCTTCCTGCGCGGCCAGCATCGCACCGGCCACCGACGCTCCCGGGGACCCCGCGCGGCGTGTGGCCCGGCCCGGATGCGACCGGCGCCCTCCCGGGTGAGGGTGGAGGCAGACCCCGCGGACCGCGGGGGGCCCCACGGAAAGGAGTCGTCATGGCCCGCCTGACCGGCCGCACCGTCGCGTTCCTCACCAGCTCGAAGGGCATCGAGGAGCCCGAGCTCACCACGCCCTGGAAGGCCGTCGCCGACGAGGGCGGCACCCCCGTCCTCGTCTCCGCCGAGGCCGGCACCGTCCGCGCGGTGAACAACGACCTCGACCCGGGCGGCGAGTACCCGGTCGACCGCACGCTGGACCAGGTGTCCGCGGACGACATCGACGCGCTCGTCATCCCCGGCGGCACGGTGAACGCCGACACCCTGCGCACCCAGGAGGGCGCGCAGGCGCTCGTGAAGGCCGTCCTCGGCGCGGGCAAGCCCGTCGCCGCGATCTGCCACGGCCCCTGGACCCTCATCGAGGCCGGCGTCGTGGACGGCGTCACGCTCACCTCGTACCCGAGCCTCGCCACCGACCTCCGGAACGCCGGCGCCACCTGGGTCGACGAGGAGGTCGTCGTGTCGCAGGCGGCCGGGGCCACGCTCATCACCTCCCGCAACCCCGACGACCTGCCGGCGTTCAGCGCGGCCGTCGTGGACGCGGTCGCGGGCTGAGCCGCACCACCCACCCGGGCCCCGTCGCGCGCCGCGGCGGGGCCCGCGTCGTGCGCCCGCGCCGGTAACCTGTCCCGGTGAGCAACGAGATCGAGATCGGCCGCGGCAAGCGGGGACGGCGCGCATTCTCCTTCGACGACGTCGCCGTGGTGCCCTCCCGGCGCACCCGGGACCCCGAGGAGGTGTCCGTCGGCTGGCAGATCGACGCGTACCACTTCGACCTGCCGGTGCTGGCGGCGCCGATGGACTCCGTGATGAGCCCCGCGACCGCGGTCGCGCTGGGCCGCGCGGGCGGCCTGGGCGTGCTCGACCTCGAGGGCCTGTGGACCCGGTACGAGGACCCGGAGCCGCTGCTGGCGCAGATCGCCGAGCTGCCGGCCGGCGAGGCGACCGCCCGGATGCAGGAGATCTACTCCGCCCCGATCCAGCCCGAGCTGATCCGCCGCCGGGTCGGCGAGGTCCGCGACGCGGGCGTGACGGTCGCCGGCGCGCTGTCGCCGCAGCGCACGCAGGAGTTCTGGAAGGACGTCGTCGACGCGGGCGTCGACCTGTTCGTCATCCGCGGCACCACGGTGTCGGCCGAGCACGTGTCCGGCCGCGCGGAGCCGCTCAACCTCAAGCGGTTCATCTACGAGCTCGACGTGCCGGTGATCGTCGGCGGCGCGTCCACCTACACCGCGGCGCTGCACCTCATGCGCACGGGCGCTGCGGGCGTGCTCGTCGGGTTCGGCGGCGGCGCGGCGCACACCACCCGGGTGTCCCTCGGCATCCACGCCCCGATGGCCACCGCGGTCGCGGACGTCGCGGCCGCGCGCCGGGACTACCTCGACGAGTCGGGCGGCCGGTACGTGCACGTCATCGCCGACGGCGGCGTGGGGCGCTCGGGCGACCTGGTCAAGGCGATCGCCTGCGGCGCGGACGCGGTCATGCTCGGCGCCGCACTGGCGCGCGCGACCGACGCCCCCGGCGGCGGCTGGCACTGGGGCCCGGAGGCGCACCACCCGCACCTGCCGCGCGGCGAGCGGGTGCAGGTCGGCCAGGCGGGGACGCTGGAGCAGGTGCTGTTCGGCCCGGGCCACACCGCGGACGGCTCGCTCAACCTCATCGGCGCGCTGCGCCGGGCGATGGCGACGACCGGGTACTCGGACGTCAAGGAGTTCCAGCGCGTGGAGATCGTGGTCTCCCCGTACCAGCCGCGCTGACGCCGGCACCCGCGCGCGCCGAGGGCCGCGGCTCCCCGAGGGGAGTCGCGGCCCTCGCTGCGTCCGGGGGTGTGCGGTGCCCTGGTCGGCCCTCGCCCGCGCCCACTGCCGACAGCGGGACCGGCGATCCGGGCGTGGGCGGATGCCCGTTTCGTTCGCGTTTGAGTCCGAGTCGGTTTGATTGCTTGCGTTTCCGTGTCCGGCTGCGGCATGCTGGATCGCGCAGCCGCCCAGCGCCGGGCCTCCCTCGGCGCCCGGGTCGGCTGTGCAGACGACCCGGACCCGACGGAGGCGACGTGTACGCAACGGAGCGCCAGCAGCAGATCCTGGCGGCCGCGCGACGGGACGGGCGCGTGGACGTCGCCTCGCTCGCGACCACCCTCGACGTCACGCCGGAGACCGTCCGCCGCGACCTCACCGTCCTGGAGCGGCACGGGCTGGTCCGCCGGGTGCACGGCGGCGCGATCCCGGTCGAGCAGCTCGGGTTCGAGCCCGGCCTGGCGCAGCGCGAGGGCCTGCTGTCGGGGGAGAAGGACCGGATCGCCAAGGCCGCGCTGGAGGAGCTGCCGGCCGGCGGCGCGATCATCCTCGACGCGGGCACCACGACGGTCCGGCTGGCGGAGCTGCTGCCGACCGACCGCGAGCTCACCGTCGTCACGCACGCGCTCCCGGTCGCCACGGTGCTCGCGACCCGGCCCGGCATCACGCTGCACCTGGTCGGCGGCACGGTCCGCGGCCGGACGCTCGCGGCTGTCGGCACCTGGGCGCTGCGGGAGCTCGCGGACATCCACGTGGACACGGCGTTCCTCGGCACCAACGGCCTGAGCGTCGAGCACGGGCTGACCACGCCGGACCTCGCGGAGGCCGCCGTCAAGCGGGCGCTGGTGACGGCGGCGCGGCGCACGGTCGTGCTGGCCGACCACACCAAGCTCGGCCGTGCCGACTTCGCGCACGTGGCGTCGCTGGAGCAGGTCGACACGCTCGTCACCGACTCCGGGGTGATGCCCGAGCTCGCGGACGAGGTCGAGGCCGCCGGCACGCGGGTGGTGCGCGCATGACCGCCGCGGGCGCGCCGCGCGTCGTCACGCTGACCCCGAACCCGAGCCTGGACCGCGCGCTGCACCTCGAGCGGCTGGCGGTCGGCGAGGTGAACCGCGCCGCGGCCACCCACCTGCACCCCGGGGGCAAGGGCATCAACGTGTCGCGCGCGCTCGCCGCGCACGGCGTCGCGTCCCGCGCGGTCCTGCCGTCCGGCGGGCCGGACGGCGCGCAGGTCGTCGCGCTGCTCGCGGCGCAGGGCGTGGACGCGCGGCCGGTGCCGGTCGCGGGGGACACCCGGTCCAACATCACGCTCACCGAGTCGAGCGGCGCGACGACCAAGATCAACGCGCCGGGCGCCGCCCTGACCCCCGACGAGGTCGCGGCGCTGCTCGCCGCGGTGGAGTCCGAGCTCGCCGGGGCGACCGCCGTGGTCGCGGCGGGCAGCCTGCCGGCCGGGCTGGGCGACGACTTCTTCACCGCCGTCGCCGACCTGGGCGCGCGGCACGGGGTCCCGGTCGTGCTGGACACCTCGGGCGCCCCGTTCGCCGCGGCGGTCCGGCACGGCGGCCTCGCGCTGGTGAAGCCCAACGACGAGGAGCTCGCCGAGCTCGCGGGCCACGAGCTCGTGACCGTCGGCGACGTCCTCGCGGCCGCCCGCGCGGTGCAGGCCCTCGGCACCGCCGCCGTGCTCGTCAGCCTCGGCGCGCACGGCGCGCTCCTGGTCGCGGACGGGGGCTCCTGGTGGGCCGGCGGCCCGGGCCTGGTCCCCGTGTCCACGGTCGGCGCGGGGGACTCGACCCTCGCCGGCTACCTCGCGGCCGACGGCGCGCCCCCGGACCGGCTGCGCCGCGCGGTCGCCTGGGGCCGGGCCGCCGTCCTGCTCCCGGGCAGCGCCGTCCCGCGCCCGTCCGACGTCCGTCCTGACGAGGTCGCCCTGGTGGCCGACCCCGACCCCGCCCTCGCGCTGAAGGAGCTCTGACCATGAGCCTGCCCCTGACCTCCGCCGACCTGGTCGGCGTCGACCTGGCCGCGGCCGACCGCGACGACGCGACCCGCCAGCTCATCGCCCTGCTCGCCGCGGCGGGCCGGGTCACCGACGCCGAGGGCTTCCACGCCGACGTCCGCGCCCGCGAGGCGCAGATGGCCACCGGCATGCCCGGCGGCGTCGGCCTGCCGCACGCCCGGTCCGAGCACGTGTCGGCGCCGAGCCTCGCGGTCGGCAAGCTGCGGGAGCCCGTCGACTGGGGAGCCCCGGACGGTCCCGCGCGCCTGGTGTTCCTCATCGCCGCACCCGCGGGCGGGGACGCCGACCACCTGCAGATCCTGGCCGCGCTCGCCCGCCGGCTGGTGCACGAGTCGTTCCGGCAGTCGCTGCTCGACGCGCCCGACGCGGCGACGGTGGCCGACATCGTCCAGCGAGAGGTGGTGCCGTCATGAAGTTCGTCGCCGTGTCCTCGTGCCCCACGGGGATCGCCCACACGTACATGGCCGCGGAGGCCCTCGAGCAGGCGGGCAAGGCGGCCGGCCACGAGGTGCACGTCGAGACGCAGGGCGCCGCGGGCTCGACCCCGCTGGACCCGGCGATCATCGCCGCCGCCGACGGCGTGATCTACGCCGCGGACCTCGAGGTCCAGGCGAAGGACCGGTTCGCCGGCAAGCCGTTCGTCGACGTCGGCGTGAAGAAGGCGGTGCACGACCCCAACGGCGTGCTCGCCCAGGCCGTCGCCGCCGTCGAGGCGGGCGTGCCCGCGGCGGACGCCGCCGCGGCCGGTGCCGCGCCCACCGCGGCCGGGGCTCCTCGCCCCGCGGTCAAGGTCGACCCGAACGCGGGCGTCGGCACCCGGATCCGGCAGTGGCTGATGACGGGCGTGTCCTACATGATCCCGTTCGTCGCCGCCGGCGGGATCCTCATCGCCCTCGGCTTCATGATCGCGCAGGCGGCGTGGCCCGGGAACGAGGGGCCGGTCGCGGTGACCGCCGTACCGGTCGAGGACCTCATCACGTCGTTCAGCATCACGTCCGGGCAGGACTGGGCGGTGCTGCTCTACCAGACCGGGGCCGCCGCCTTCGGGTTCCTCGTGGCGGTGCTGTCGGGGTTCATCGCGTACGCGATCGCCGACCGGCCCGGCCTCGTGCCCGGCTTCGTCGGCGGCGCGATCTCCGTGGTGATCGGCGCGGGCTTCCTCGGCGGCCTGGTCACCGGGTTCGTCGGCGGGTTCCTCGCGCTGTGGATCAGCCGGTGGCGGGTGCCGAAGGGCGTGCGCGGCGTGATGCCCGTCGTGGTCACGCCGCTGCTGTCCTCGCTGGTCACCGGCTTCCTCATGTTCGTGGTCATCGGCCGGCCGATCGCGAACGTCATGGACGGGCTCACGAACTGGCTCAACGGGCTGTCCGGCTCGAACCTCGTGCTCATGGGCGCGCTGCTCGGCGCGATGATGGGCTTCGACCTCGGCGGCCCGATCAACAAGGTCGCGTACACCTTCGCGGTGACCGGCCTGGCGACCGAGGGGCTGACCGGGGACGCCGTGCAGTACCGGATCATGGCGGCCGTGATGGCGGCCGGCATGGTCGCCCCGCTGGCGATGGCCCTGGCGACCGTCGTCCGCAAGGGCCTGTTCACGCACGCCGAGCGGGAGAACGGCAAGGCCGCCTGGCTGCTCGGGCTGTCGTTCATCTCCGAGGGCGCGATCCCGTTCGCCGCGGCCGACCCGTGGCGGGTCATCGTGTCCTCGGTCGTCGGGTCGAGCGCCGCCGGCGCGATCACGATGGCCGTCGGCTCCGGGGTCCGGGCGCCGCACGGCGGCATCTGGGTGCTGCCGCTCATCTCGAACGCGCTCGGGTTCCTCCTGGCGGTCGCGGTCGGCATGGTGGTGACCGCGGGCGTCGTGGTCGTGCTCAAGGGGCTGCGACCGAGCCCGCTGGTCGAGGCCGAGCGGGAGGCCGACGCCGCGGCCGCCGCGACCGCGCCGGCCGCCGCCCAGCCCGCCGTCGCCTGACGGCATCCTGGTGCCCCCGGGCCCGCCGCGGCCCGGGGACGCACGGGCGGGACCTCCGCCCCTTCACAGACCGATCTCGACGGGGAGACGCTCGCACCATGACCGACACGCGAACCGAGACGACCGCACCGCCCGCCGCCGGGACGGTGCTCCAGGGGGTGGGGGTCGGCCGCCGCGTCGCCGTCGGCCCGGTGGTGCGGGTGCGCCCCGCCCCGGCCGTGCCCGGCGACGCCCCGGTGCTCCGGGACGGCGCGCCGGTGCCCGCCGACGAGCTGCCCGACGCCGTCGCCGCCGCCTTCACGGCCGTCGGCGACGGGCTGCGCGAGCAGGCGTCCCGCGCCACCGGCACGGTCGCCGAGGTGCTGGGCGCGACGGCGATGATGGCCGACGACCCCGCCCTGCGGGACCAGGTGCTCGGCCGGGTCCGCGGCGGTGAGCCCCCGGTCGCGGCGATCGACGCCGTGGTCGGCAGCTTCGCGGCGATGTTCGAGCAGGCGGGCGGCTACCTGGCCGAGCGGGTCACCGACCTGCGCAGCGTCCGGGACCGGGTCGTCTCCCGGCTCGCCGGGCTGCCGGCGCCCGGGGTGCCCGAGCTCCGCGAGCCGTCCGTGGTCGTCGCCCTGGACCTCGCGCCCGCCGACACCGCCGCGCTCGACCTGGAGCGCGTGCTCGCCCTCGTCACCGAGGAGGGCGGCCCGACCGGGCACACCGCGATCATCGCCGGGCAGAACGGCATCCCGTGCGTCGTCCGCACCACGGGCGCGTCGGCGCTCGCGGACGGGGTCGTGGTCGGCGTGGACGCGGCGGGCGGGACCGTCCTGGTCGAGCCGTCCGCCGACGACCGCGCCGCGCTGGAGACCCGCGCCGCCGCCGAGCGCGCGCTGGAGTCCGACACCGACCCGGGCGGCACGGCCGACGGGCACCGGGTGCAGCTGCTCGCCAACATCGGTACCGCCGAGGACGCCGAGAAGCTCGTCGGCGCCGCCGTCGAGGGCGTCGGGCTGTTCCGCACCGAGGTGCTGTTCCTCGGCCGGCAGCAGGCGCCGACGGTCGACGAGCAGGCCGCCGCCTACGCCCGGGTGCTGCACGCGCTCGGCCCGGACCGCAAGGTGGTCGTGCGGACCCTCGACGCGGGCGCCGACAAGCCGCTCGCGTTCGCGAACCTGCACACCGAGGAGAACCCGGCGCTCGGCGTGCGCGGCTACCGGCTGGTCCGGTCCGCGCCCGGGCTGCTCACCGACCAGCTCACCGCGCTGGCGCGGGCCGGCGAGGAGACCGGGACCCAGCCGTGGGTGATGGCGCCGATGATCGCGACCCCGGCGGAGTCGCGGGCGTTCGCGGAGGCCGTGCACGCCGCGGGCCTGCGCACCGCCGGCGTCATGGTCGAGGTGCCCGCCGCCGCGCTGCGCGCCGGAGCGGTGCTCGACGAGGTCGACTTCGTCTCGCTCGGCACCAACGACCTGGCGCAGTACACGATGGCCGCCGACCGGCTGCGCGGCGAGCTCGTCGACCTGCTCGACGCCTGGCAGCCGGCCGTCCTGGAGCTCGTCGCGGCGACCGCCCGGGCGGGGTCGGCGAAGGAGCGCCCGGTCGGGGTGTGCGGCGAGTCCGCGTCCGACCCGCTGATGGCGCTCGTGCTCACGGGGCTCGGCGTCACCAGCCTGTCCATGTCGCCCGCCGCGCTGCCCGCGGTCCGGTTCGCGCTGCGGCGGCACACCCTGGACGCGTGCCGGGCGATGGCGGACGCGGCGCTCGCGGCGGCGGACCCGGCCGCGGGGCGCGCGGCGGTGGCGGGGCTGCTCGACCCGGAGGCTCGGGCGACGCTCGGCGTGTGAGGCCGGGACCCGGCGGCCGGCTCAGGCGGCCGCCGGGGCGTGCCGCCGCGTCCGTGCCGGGGTCTCGCCGACCACCGCCCGGTACCGGCGCGTGAAGTGCGCCTGGTCCGTGTACCCGAGGTCCGCCGCGAGGCCCGCGAGGTCGGTGCCGGGGTCGGCGAACAGCGTCGTCGCCGCGGCCTGCAGCCGCCGGCACTCGATCAGCCACTTCGGCGTCAGCCCGGTGTGCTGCCGGACGACCCTGCTGAGCGTGCGCGTCGTCGTCCCGAGCAGGTCGGCCAGGTCGGCGACCCGGAGGACGTCGGCGCGCTCCTCGGCGACCCGGCACGCGGCGTTCGCGAGCCGGCCGGCGTCGTCCACGCGCGCGGCGGCCGGGGCGAGCCAGGCGCGGAGCAGCGCGGCGACGGCGGCGTCGGCCGCGTGCGGGGCGCGCGCCATCGCGGCGGCGACGTCCGGCAGGGGCGCGTCCGGCAGCGGCTCCCACCGGCCGACCAGGCGGGCGGGCTCCGTCGCCGTGAGCACCCGCGCCGCGGCCGGCCGGAGCAGCACGCCGACCACCCACGACCGGCCGGCGAGGTCCTGCGTGGTGAGCACCCGGGACGGGCCGTGCAGGGTCGCGCCCGCCGGCTGGAGCACCGCGTTCGCGGCGGGGTAGGTGAGCACCCGCTGCGTCCGCACCTCGCCGGGCGGGACGTCCCAGCGCGCCACCCAGACGTGCCGGACGAGGTGGTCGAGCGCGGCCGGGGGCTCGGTGAGGACGAACCGTGAGAACGCGACCTCGGGGTCGCCCGGGTTCAGGTGCCCCGCCGACTCGACCACGCGTCGCCCTCCTGTCCCGTTCGTACAAGACCCGGCGGCCCGGTGCGGCCAGGCTCGACCCCATGACCGAGAGCACCGCACCCACGACCGCCACCACCCCCGCGACCGGCGCGCACACCACCGACGGGCTCCCGCACGGGATCACGTCGCTGACCCCGCACCTCGTCGTGCACCCGGCCGCCGAGGCCATCGGATTCTACGAGCGGGTGCTCGGCGCCCGGGTCGTGGACGTGTTCCGGATGGGCGACCTGGTCGGCGAGGCGTCGCTCGACCTCGGGAACGGCCGGTTCACGCTGGGCGACCCCATGCCCGCCTACGGCATCACCACCCCGGACCCCGACGCCGCGACGTACTCGCTCGCCGTGCACGTCCGGGACGTCGACGCCACCGTCGAGCGTGCCGTCGCCGCCGGCGCGACGCTGCGCGAGCCCGTGACGACGTTCGTGTCCGGCGACCGCTACGGCTCGATCACCGATCCGTTCGGCGTGCGGTGGACCGTGATGGCCCGGGTCGAGGACCTGTCGCCGGCGGAGTCGGCGCGCCGCGTGGCGGCGTGGGCGGCGGAGCAGGCGGCGCAGGGCTGACCCGTCGGGACGCGGCGTGACCGAGCGCGTCCGGGCGCCGGGTCCGGGACCCGTCCCGGCGCGGCGCGTAGCCTGGCCGCATGGTGCCCGAGCACGGCGTCCTCGACCCGGAGACCGACCCCCTGGCCACGTTCGTCCTGGAACCGGACGACCTGCGCGACCTCGCGGACCGGGTCGTGAGCTCGCCCGCCGCGGGGACCCGCACGCACCACGCGCCGTGGACCCGCGCGCCCCTCGCCACCCTCCCGCAGTCGACGCCGGACGACGTGGCGCGGGCGGCGCGCGCGGCGCGGGCGGTCCAGCGCCGGTGGGCGGCCGTCCCCGCCCGGGATCGCGCGCGGCTGCTGCTGCGCGTGCACGACCTGCTGCTCCAGCGGCAGAGCGACGTGCTCGACCTGGTCCAGCTCGAGAACGGCAAGGCGCGCGGCGCGGCGTACGAGGAGGTCGTCGACGTCGCGCTGCTCGCGCGGCACCTCGGCCGGACCGCGCCGCGGACGCTCGCGCCCGAGCGGCGCCCAGGGCTGGTGCCGGGGCTCACGTCGGTGCGCGTCGTGCACGACCCGGTCGGCGTCGTCGGCGTCGTCGCGCCGTGGAACTACCCGCTGAGCCTGACGCTCGGGGACGTGCTCCCGGCGCTCGCGGCCGGGGACGCGGTGCTGCTGCGGCCGGACCCGCAGACCCCGCTGACGGCGCTGTGGGCGGTGGAGCTGCTCGAGGACGCCGGGATGCCGCCGGGGCTGGTGCAGGTCGTGCTGGGCGACGGCCCGACGGTCGGGGCGGCCGTCGTGGACCACGTGGACCACGTCGTGTTCACCGGGTCGACGGAGACCGGCCGGGTCGTCGCCGCGCGGGCGGGGGAGCGGCTGGTGCCGAGCACGCTGGAGCTCGGCGGCAAGAACGGGATGTACGTCGCCGAGGACGCGGACGTCGAGGTCGCCGCCGAGGGTGCCGTGCGCGCCTGCTTCGGCGGCACGGGGCAGCTGTGCGTGTCCGTCGAGCGGCTGTACGTGCACCGGGACGTGTACGACGCGTTCGCCGCAGCGTTCGCGCGCAGGACGCGGGCGCTGCGCGTCGGCACCGGCCTGGACCACCGGTCGGACGTCGGATCGCTCACCTCGGCCGAGCAGCTGGCCCGTGTCGTCGAGCACGTGGAGGACGCGCTGTCCGGCGGCGCCCGCGTGCTCGCGGGTGGCGTGCACCGCACCGACCTCGGGCCGTACGTGTACGAGCCGACGGTCCTGGAGGGCGTCGGCCCGCACGCCCGGGCGTTCCGCGAGGAGACGTTCGGGCCGGTGGTGGCGCTGTCGCCGGTGGCCTCGGACGACGAGGCGGTGGCCGCGGTGAACGACTCGGCCTACGCCCTCAACGCGTCCGTGTGGACCCGGTCGACCCGGCGGGGTGCGGCGCTCGCGGCCCGGCTGCGCGCCGGCACCGTGAACGTCAACGACGGCTACCAGGCCGCCTGGGGCTCGGTGGCGGCGCCGCAGGGCGGCCGCGGGGCGTCGGGCTGGGGGCACCGGCACGGCCGCGAGGGGCTGCTGGCGCTGACCGCGACCCGGACGGTCGTCGTGCAACGGGGCGTGCACGGCGTGCGCGTCGCACGCCGCACCGTCGTGCCGCCGCTCGGGCCGGGCCGGCTGCTGGCGGGCGACCCGGAGCGCTGGACCGCGACGGTCACCGCCGCGCTCCGCGCAGCGAGGGCGGCCCGCCTGCGCTGACCCCTGCGCGCGCTGCGCTCCGCACCGCACCGCGCGCCCGGCGCCGAGTCTCCACTTTCGCACTGCGCGCGCGGCGACCACGACAGTCGCGGGACGGAGACTCGGCGAGATCCGGCGCGGGAGCGGGCGTCAGCTCGGCTGGCAGGCGGCGGCCGTGCCGGCCGACGGGGTGCGCGGCCCGCTGGCCGCGCGCGGGTCGCCGCCCGTGCGCGGGACCGGCACGGGGAGCGCCGCGGGCGTGGACGGCGTGCCGTCGAACACGACCCGGTTCCGCCCCTCGCGCTTCGCGCGGTAGAGCGCCGCGTCCGCCCGGGACACCAGGGTGTCGCGCGCCTCGCCGTCCGCGGCCATCGCGCCCCCGAAGCTCACCGTGACCCGCAGGCCCGGCGACAGCTCGTGCCACGGGTAGCCGGCGATCGTCGCGCGGATCCGCTCGCAGACGGCCAGCGCCTGCTCGTGCGGCGAGTCGAGGAGCACGAGCGTGAACTCCTCGCCGCCGATGCGCGCCGTGGCGTCGCCGACCCGGACGGCGCTGGTCATGATCTGCGCGACGCGGCGGAGCACCTCGTCGCCGACGGGGTGCGAGTGCTCGTCGTTGACGGCCTTGAACAGGTCGATGTCCGCCACCACGTAGGCCAGCTCGGCCTCCCGCCCGAGCCGCGCGGCGAGGACCGCGTCGAGGCCGCGGCGGTTCAGCAGGCCGGTGAGCGGGTCGTGCGCAGCGTCGTGCTGCAGCGTCTCGTTGAGCGCGGTGAGCTCGGCGGCGCGCTTGCGGGCCTGGTCGCGCGCCTGCCGGACCCGCTCGACGTCCAGCTGGGCGTTGACCACGATGCCGCGGCGCTCGGCGGCCTGGTCGCGCTGGGCCATGACCGCCTCGTGGTACCGGCGGTGGGTCTCCAGGGCCTGGCGCAGGTCGCCCGCGTCCTCGTGCACCTGGACGAGCTCGAGCAGCACGTCGGCGCGCTCCATCGGCCGCAGCGACTGCTCGGTCAGCAGCAGCCCCTCGGCCAGGGTGGCGACGGCGCCGGCGTGGTCGCCGCGCAGCCGGCGCAGCCGCCCGAGGGCCGCGTGGTACCGGATCGTCAGGTAGCGGGCCGCGACGCGGGGCAGCGCCGCCTCGGCCTCGGCCAGCGCGGTCGTGGCGGCGTCCAGGTCACCGCCGGCCATGTGCGCGCGGGCCAGGCGCACCTGGGCCTCGACGGCCATGCGCGGGTTGCCCGAGTCGCCACCGTCGGCGTCCGGGACGCCGCGCGCCGCCTCGAGCCCGCGCAGCGCGAGCTGCACCGCGCGCGCGGCGAGCGCCCGCGCGCGGACGGGGTCGGAGGAGCGCAGGGCCTCGCTCTCGTCGGTGTCGAGCTTGGCCAGACCCGACAGGGTGGCGCACGTGCCGTCCGGGCGGTCCAGCTCGGGCCACAGCCGCGCGGCCTCGTCGAGCAGCTCGCGGGCCTTCTCCGGGAACCGGCCCATCGAGATGTAGGTGTCGGCGAGGTTGTTCAGCGCCGCGGCGAGGCCCTCGGTGTCGTGGAGCTCGCGCCGGATCGCGAGCGACCGGTCCAGCAGCTCCAGGGCCGACAGGTTGTCGCCGAAGCCGTTGTAGACGGCCGCGAGCCCCTGCAGCAGCCGGCCCTCCCACGCGCGCATCCCGTGGGTCGTCGCGAGCTCGAGCGCGTGCTCGATGGCCCGCAGCGCCAGCGGGTCCTCGCCGAGCAGGTGGTGGGCCCAGCCGCCGTTGTACTCGAGCTCGATCTCGACGGCCACAGCGCCCTCCGCGCGGGCCTCGTCGAGCAGCGCGGGCAGGGCCGCGACGCACAGGGCGGGGGCCGCGTCGCACAGCCGGTCGACGCGCGCCAGCTCCGAGCGCCAGTAGGACTCGCGGTCCTCGGCGGTGGCTCGGGCATGCGTCATGTTCGTCGTATCGGCGACGACCCCCGAGGGCTGGAGCGGTCGTTCGGGTGAAGTCCGCGGGGCGGACAGGTGACGTCCGGCGGGCGGGAAGGTGACGCGGCAGGGACCGAACGGGTGACGTGTCAGGGACGACGCGGCCCGCCCGCCCCGGAGACGCCGAGGGCCCGCCCCGGACGTGCCGGGGGCGGGCCCTGTCGTGCGGCGCGGGCCGCGCGGCGTCAGGCGATCGCCGCGACCGACTGCCGGGCGATCTCGAGCTCCTCGTTCGTCGGGATCACCAGCACGGTGACCTCGGCGCCCTCGGGGGAGATGACCTTCGGCTCCTTGATCCGGCCGGCGTTGCGCTCCGGGTCGACCTGGATGCCGAGGCGCTCCAGGCCCGCCAGGGCGTTGAGCCGGACGATGTCGTCGTTCTCGCCGATGCCCGCGGTGAACGTGATGACGTCGACGCGGCCGAGCTCGGCGTAGTACTTGCCGACGTAGCCCTTGATGCGGTGGTAGTAGACGTCGAGGGCGGTCTTGACCCGCTCGTCGCCCGCGGCCACGGCGTCGTGCACGTCGCGCATGTCGGTGTAGCCGGACAGGCCGAGCATGCCGGACTTCCGGTTGAGCAGCTCGTCCAGCTGGTCGATGGTGTAGCCGCCGACCCGAGCGAGGTGGAACAGCACGGCCGGGTCGATGTCGCCGGACCGGGTGCCCATGACCAGGCCCTCGAGCGGGGTCAGGCCCATCGAGGTGTCGATGCACGCGCCGCCGCGGACGGCCGACGCCGAGGCGCCGTTGCCGAGGTGCAGGACGATGGTGTTGAGCTCCTCGAGCGGCTTGCCGAGGAACTCCGCGGTCGCGCGGGAGACGTACAGGTGCGAGGTGCCGTGCGCGCCGTACCGGCGGATCTTGTACTGCTTCGCGACCTCCTGGTCGATCGCGTAGGTGTACGCGGCCGGCGGCATGGTGCGGTGGAACGCGGTGTCGAAGACGGCCACGTGCGGGATGTTCGGGAACGCGTGCCGCGCGGCCTGGATGCCCGCGACGTTCGCCGGGTTGTGCAGCGGCGCGAGCGGGGAGAGCTCGTCGATCTGCGCGAGGACGGCGTCGTCGATGACGGCAGGGCCGTCGAAGACGTCGCCGCCCTGGACGACGCGGTGGCCGACGGCGGTGAGGTCCTCCTCGCGGAGCTGCGGGCCCTGCTCCTCGAACAGGCCGAGGACGAGGCGCATGCCGGTCTCGTGGTCCGGGACGGGCTGCTCGAGCACGGTCGCCCCGTTCGGGCCCTCGTGCTTGACCTTGCCGACCTCGAGGCCGATGCGCTCGACGATGCCGGAGGCGAGCGCGTCGCCGGAGGTGGCGTCGACCAGCTGGTACTTGATGGACGAGGAGCCGGAGTTGATGACGAGGACGTGGTTCACTTCGAGCCTTCCGGGGTCGCGCCCATGGCCTGGGCCTGGATCGCCGTGATGGCGACGGTGTTGACGATGTCCTGCACCAGGGCGCCCCGGGACAGGTCGTTGACGGGCTTGCGCAGGCCCTGGAGCACCGGGCCGACGGCCACGGCGCCGGCGGAGCGCTGCACGGCCTTGTAGGTGTTGTTGCCGGTGTTGAGGTCCGGGAACACGAAGACGGTGGCGCGGCCGGCGACGGCGGAGTCGGGCATCTTGGTCTGGGCGACCGAGGCGTCGACGGCGGCGTCGTACTGGATCGGGCCCTCGACGCTCAGGTCGGGGCGGCGCTCGCGGACGAGCTCGGTGGCGGTGCGGACCTTGTCCACGTCGGCGCCCGAGCCGGACGAGCCGGTGGAGTAGGACAGCATCGCGATGCGCGGCTCGATGCCGAACTGCGCGGCGGTCTCGGCGGAGGAGATCGCGATGTCCGCGAGCTGCTCCGCCGTCGGGTCGGGGTTCACGGCGCAGTCGCCGTAGACCAGGACGCGGTCCTCGAGGCACATGAGGAACACCGAGGACACCACGGACGTGCCGGGGGTGGTCTTGATGATCTCGAAGGACGGCTTGATGGTGTGCGCCGTGGTGTGCGCCGCGCCGGAGACCATGCCGTCGGCGAGGCCGAGCTGCACCATCATCGTGCCGAAGTACGACACCGAGGACACGATCTCGCGCGCCCGCTCGACGGTCATGCCCTTGTGCTTGCGCAGCTCGGTGTACTCGGCGGCGAACCGCTCGAGCAGCTGGCCGGCCTTCGGGTCGATGACCTTCGCCGCCGACAGGTCCAGGCCGAGCTCGGTGGCGCGCGTCCGGATCGAGGTCTCGTCGCCGAGGATCGTCAGGTCGGCGACCTCGCGCTGCAGCAGGGTGGAGGCGGCGCGCAGGATGCGGTCGTCGCTGCCCTCGGGGAGGACGACGTGCTTGCGGTCGGACCGGGCCCGGTCGAGCAGCTCGTACTCGAACATGAGCGGCGTGACGACCTCGGGGGCCGGCACCTCGAGGGCGGCCAGGGCCTCCTCGGCGTCGGTGTGCTTCTCGAACAGCGCGAGGGCGGTGTCGACCTTGCGCTGCGAGTCGGCGGACAGCCTGCCGCGGGTGCCGGCGGCGGCGGACGCGGAGGCGAACGTGCCGAGGTCGGTGCGGATGATCGGCAGCCGGCTGCCGAGGCCGTCGACCAGGCGGGACACCGTCGCCGGCGGCTCGAAGCCGCCGTTGAGGATGATGCCGGACAGCGACGGGAAGCCGTCGGCGGCGTGCGCCATGAGCAGGCCGAGCAGGATGTCGGACCGGTCGCCGGGGACGATCACGACGACGCCGTCGGACAGCCGCTCCAGCAGGTGCTCGATCGACATGGCGCCGACCAGGACGTCGGTGGCCTCGCGGGGCAGCAGCTGGGCGTCGCCGCCGACCAGGGTCCCGTCGACCGACTCCATGAGCTGGCGGACGGTGGGGGCGACGAGGAACGGCTCCTCGGGCAGCGCCCACGCGGTCGCGCGGGTGGACAGCTCGGCGCGGATCGCGTCGAGGTTCTCCGGGTCGCACCGGTTGGCGACGATCGCGACGACCTGCGCGTGCCCGGCCTCGAGCTCGGCGGCGGCGACCTCGGCGACCTGGCGGACCTCCTCGGGGGAGCGGCCCTGGCCCTTGACGCACAGCAGGACCGGGGCGCCGAGGTTGGCGGCGATCCGGGCGTTGAAGCCGAGCTCGGCCGGGCCGGCGATGTCGGTGTAGTCGGTGCCGACCACGACGACCACGTCGCAGTCACGGGCGACCGCGTGGTACCGCTGCACGATCGTGGCGAGCGCGGCCTCGGGGTCGTGGTGCACGGCCTCGTAGGACGTGCCGATGCAGTCCTCGTAGGACAGGTCGACGCCGTCGTGGGCGAGCAGCAGCTCCAGCACGTAGTCGCGGGTCTCGGTGGAGCGCGCGATGGGCCGGAACACGCCGACCTTCTGCACGGTGCGGGTCAGCAGGTCGACCAGGCCGAGGGCGACGGTCGACTTGCCGGTGTCCCCCTCGGGGGACGTGACGTAGATGCTGCGGGCCACGGGTGGGCTTCTTCCTCGTCGGCTTGGGCCGGGGTCGCCGGCCGTCAGGTGGTGGGATGAATTCTGCCGGACGCACGCCGGTGAGTGGCGCCTCAGCCCGGGTGACGCGGGCCACCCGGGGTCCCTCCCGGCCGTCCGACGGCCGCCCCGTGTGACCTAGGTCCCAGAAGACCGATGGCCCGCACCGGGTGGTGCGGGCCATCGGCCACGTCGGGACTACTCGTTGTCGCCGCCCGTCGACAGCGTGGCGGTG
Organism: Cellulomonas sp. PS-H5; assembly: GCF_019265565.1. Taxonomy (NCBI): domain Bacteria; kingdom Bacillati; phylum Actinomycetota; class Actinomycetes; order Micrococcales; family Cellulomonadaceae; genus Cellulomonas; species Cellulomonas sp. PS-H5. The sequence continues at coordinate 17,148 of NZ_JAHVCI010000042.1, read as the reverse complement.
GACTGCTGGGGGCCGCCCTCCTCGGTGCCGGTCTCGCCGGCGTCCGGCCACACCCAGTCGCGCACCTCGGGGAGGTCCTCCCCGTGCTTGCGGGTGTAGTCGTGGGCGCGGAGCCGCGCGTCGACCATGCGCTGCCGCAGGCCCGCGTACTTCGAGCCGAGCGACGGCACCTGGTCGATGACGTCGATCACCAGGTGGAACCGGTCCAGGTCGTTGAGCATGACCATGTCGAACGGCGTGGTGGTCGTGCCCTCCTCCTTGTACCCCCGCACGTGCAGGTTCTTGTGCCCCTTGCGGCGGTACGTCAGGCGGTGGATCAGCCACGGGTAGCCGTGGTACGCGAACACGATCGGCTTGTCCGTCGTGAACAGCGTGTTGAAGTCGCGGTCCGACAGGCCGTGCGGGTGCTCCCGCTCGTCCTGCAGCCGCATGAGGTCGACGACGTTGACCACGCGCACCTTGAGGTCCGGCAGCTCCTCGCGCAGGATGTGCGCCGCCGCCAGCACCTCCAGGGTCGGCACGTCGCCGGCGCAGCCGAGGACGACGTCCGGGTCCTCGCCCTCGACCTCGGTGCCCGCCCACTCCCAGATGCCCAGGCCGCGGGTGCAGTGCGCGACGGCCTCGTCCATCGACAGGAAGTTCGGCGCGGGCTGCTTGCCGGACACCACGACGTTGACGTACTGCCGGCTGCGCAGGCAGTGGTCGTACGTCGACAGCAGGGTGTTCGCGTCCGGCGGCAGGTACACCCGGACGATCTCGGCCTTCTTGTTGACCACGTGGTCGATGAAGCCCGGGTCCTGGTGGCTGAACCCGTTGTGGTCCTGACGCCACACGTGGCTGGACAGCAGGTAGTTCAGCGACGCGATCGGCCGGCGCCACGGGATGTGGTTGGTGACCTTGAGCCACTTCGCGTGCTGGTTGAACATCGAGTCGACGATGTGGATGAAGGCCTCGTAGCTGGTGATCAGGCCGTGGCGGCCCGTCAGCAGGTAGCCCTCGAGCCAGCCCTGGCACTGGTGCTCGGACAGCATCTCGACGACGCGGCCCATGCGGGCCAGGTGGTCGTCGACGTCGGTCGGCAGGTACTCGGCGTTCCACTGCTTGTTCGTCACGTCGAACACGGCCTGCAGGCGGTTGGACGCCGTCTCGTCAGGGCCGAAGATCCGGAAGTTGTCCGGGTTCCGCCGGATGACCTCGGTGAGGTACTTGCCGAGCTCGCGGGTGGCCTCGGAGATCGAGCCGCCGGGCACCGGCACCTCGACCGCGAAGTCGCGGAAGTCGGGCAGCCGCAGGTCCTTGAGCAGCAGGCCGCCGTTGGCGTGCGGGTTGTCGCTCATGCGGAGGGTGCCGCCGGGGGACAGGGCGGTGATGTCCGCCTTGACCGAGCCGTCCGCCTCGAACAGCTCCTCCGGGCGGTAGGACTGGAGCCAGCCCTCGAGGACCTGGAGGTGCTCGTCGGTGTCGCGGGCGCTGGCCAGCGGGACCTGGTGCGAGCGCCAGGAGTTCTCGACCTGCTTGTCGTCGATGACCGGCGGGCAGGTCCAGCCCTTGGGGGTCTTGAAGACGATCATCGGCCAGGCCGGGCGGGACTCGTCGCCCGCGGCGGCGCGCGCCTTGATCTCGGCGATCTCGTCCAGCACGACGTCGAGCAGCTCGGCGAACCGGGCGTGCACGGCCGCGTGGTCCTCGCCGTCGAAGCCGCCGACGAACAGGTGCGGCTTGTGGCCGTACCCGCGCATGAGGTCGAGGAGCTCGGACTCCGGGATCCGCGCCAGCACGGTCGGGTTCGCGATCTTGTACCCGTTGAGGTGCAGGATCGGCAGCACGACGCCGTCCTTGGCCGGGTCGATGAACTTGTTCGAGTGCCAGGACGTCGCCAGCGGGCCGGTCTCGGCCTCGCCGTCGCCGACGACCGCCGCGACCAGCAGGTCCGGGTTGTCGAACGCCGCGCCGTACGCGTGGGACAGCGCGTAGCCGAGCTCGCCGCCCTCGTGGATCGACCCGGGGGTCTCCGGGGCCACGTGCGACGGGATGCCGCCCGGGAAGGAGAACTGGCGGAACAGGCGGCGCACGCCCTCCTCGTCCGGCGTGATGTCCGAGTAGACCTCGGAGTACGTGCCGTCCAGGTAGGCGCTGGCGACCAGGCCCGGGCCGCCGTGGCCGGGGCCGGTCAGGTAGAGCGTCGACTGCTGGCGCTCCGCGATCACGCGGTTCAGGTGCGCGTACAGGAAGTTCAGACCCGGCGTCGTGCCCCAGTGACCGAGGAGCCGCGGCTTCACGTGGTCCTTGGTCAGCGGCTCGCGCAGCAGCGGGTTGGCCAGCAGGTAGATCTGCCCGACCGACAGGTAGTTGGCCGTCCGCCACCAGGCGTCGATCCGTCGGAGCGTCTCGTCCGACACCGGCTGGCCGGAACCGGCCCGCCAGGTCTCGGGCCTCGACGTCGTCGTAGTCATGCTCTCTCCCCGTTTCGCAGAACCACGGATGTGCCGTGGGCCCGGTCGAGCACCCCCCGCCGGGCCACACCAGCCTTGCGGCGCCTCGCGTCGCGAGCCGGGACGTCCGACCTAGGGGCGCCCCGTGGCCGCGCGAGGCGGCCGTCAACCATCCAACCCCATCCCCCTTCCGGGCGCACCAGGCCTGGGTCGCCGGGCGGCTGTGGGCCGCGTCACCTGCGACGAGGCGCCTCCGGGGCGGTCGCGGGGAACGCTCGCCCAGCCGCGCCGGGTACCGTGACGGGGTGCCCCCGACCCCGCCCGCGGAGCCGCCGCCGACGCTGTGGCGGGTCGCCCGCACGCCCCGGATGATCGGGCTGCTCGTGCTGTTCCTCGCCGTCGCCGCCGTCTGCGGGCGGCTCGGCGCCTGGCAGCTCGAGCGCGCGGAGGTGCGGGGCGCCGCCGCGCAGGCCGCGAAGCTCGCCGAGGTCGAGGCCCAGGAGCCCGTGCCGATCGCCGAGGTGCTGCTGCCGCAGACGACCTTCGAGGGCGCGCTGGTCGGGCGCCGCGTCGAGGTGACGGGCCAGTACGAGGCCGACGGGCAGCTGCTGGTGCGCGACCGCGCGCTGGACGGCCGGACGGGCTCGCTGGTGCTGACGCCCCTGCGGGTGGCGTCCGACGACCCGGCCGTCGACGGGGCCGTGCTGCCGGTGGTGCGCGGCTGGGTCGCGTCCGACGACCCCGCGGCGCCGGGACTCGAGGTGCCCTCCGGGACCGTGACGGTGACGGGGTACCTGCAGGCCTCCGAGGACTCCGGCGCCGAGCACGGGACGCAGGCCGCCGGGACGACCGACTCGATCTCGTCCGCCGAGCTGCTCGGCGTGTGGGGCGGGCCGATCTGGACCGGCTACGCCGTGCTGACCAGCTCGCAGCCCGCGCAGGACGTGACGATCGAGCTGCTGCCGCCGCCCACGCGGTCGGGGACCGGGCTCAACATCCAGAACCTCGGGTACGCCGCGCAGTGGTTCGTGTTCGGCGGGTTCGCGGTGTTCCTGTGGGTGCGGCTGCTCAAGGACGAGGTGCTGCGGCTGTCGGGGGCGTTCGACCCGGAGGAGGAGCCGGCGGCGGGGCGGCGGCCGGACGATCCTGCCGCTGACAGCTCGCGCCTGGCCTGAACTCGCCGCCCGGATCGATCGCGCACGAGCGCTCGGTGCCGCCCCTACCCGACAGTCGCGTCGAGGAGCAGCTCGGCCGCGAGATCGAGGTCGTCCCGTGTGAGGTCGCCCCCGGCCGTCGCGTGGATCCAGCGCAACGAGGCGTCGCGCCGACGGACGAGCCACAGGTCGACGTGCGTGGCGATGTCGGCGGCCATCTGGCGATCACAGCCCTCGATCTGGTCGAGCAGGCGGTCCCGCACCGCCGGATCGAGGGCAAGACGGACGACGTCCTGCAGGTCTGTCCCCTGCTTCGCGGCGGCCCGGTTCATGACCGCCTGCAGCTTCATCGCCACGAGCGGCCCGGGCTCGGCGACCGGCGTCGTGACGCGGACGGGCTCGCCGCCCCGGCTGTGCTGGACCTCGATCGTGACCGGGGTGGCGGTGTCGTCGGCCCACGCGTGCGACGAGGCGTGCAGCCGGTCACCAGGGTCGTCGCTCGGCTCGTCGATCTCGACCTGCCGGACCTCGAGGACGTCCACCTTCACCGGGCCGAACCGGGTGGGGAGCAGGACGGCAGCCGGCTGTTCGGCCTCAGCGCCCTCGCCCGCGCGGAGAACCTGCAGGTGCGGCGCGGGGCCGCGGAGCCGGTCCACCAGGTCCAGGTCGGTCGTCGCGCGGTAGGGCGACGACAGCCGGCACATGACGGCGAGCCCGCCGACGACCACCGGTGGACGGCCGATCAGCGCGGTCACATTGGCGACGGCCTGCACGACGCCGGCCATGCCGTCGCCGATGAAGGACACGGGCTCACCAGACACGAGGCCACCCCGCCGGTGTCCACGCGTCCAGGACCTCGTGGCCGCGCCCGCGGTCCTGCGCGAGGTCGAGGGCGACGAAGACCGGGTGGGCGAGCGGCCACGCGAAGGGGTTCGCCGCGGTGTCGACACGACGCGAGCAGACGGCGGGCACCGGGGCCACGCGCACCGCGCACGCCGCCCGTGCCGGCGACGACGCCACGCCGAGGAGCTGTTCGGCCCGTCGGACTACGGCTGCGTCCGGGACGTGGAACTCCAGGGGTTGGTCGGACCGCACCGCCACGGGGGCGTCGTAGGCGGCGGCCGCCGCGGACTCGGTGAGCGCCCAGCCGGGCGTCTGCTCCGGGGCGTCGAGCCCGAGGCGGAGCGGTCCGGTGATCCGTGCCGCCTGGCCGGCAGGGGGGAGCTCGGCCAGGTAGGTGCGGGTCGGACGCCAGCGCTCCGCCACCCTCCAGAACAGGTCGGTGCTGACCACGCGGTGCTCCTCGTCGACCAGGCCGTCCTGCCGAAGCCCTCTGAGCACGTCGGAGACCGTGCTCGGCGAGCGCCCGGTCTCACGGGCGAGCCGGCGCACCGGTGTTCCGGAGATCGGCGAGACGAGGAGGGCGGCTCCGATCTCGAGGCCTGCTGCACCCCCCAGAGGGTCCACACGGTCGGTCCGCGCGGAGAACGGGTCGACGTCCGCGTCGATCACGAGGTGCGGGGTGCGCAGCGAGATGTGGCCGCGGCCGTCGTAGTAGCCCGCGGTGCCCTCGATGAGCGTGCGGCGCGCGGCTGCGGTGATCCGGTCGGAGACCACCACGAGCATTCCGTCACGCCCGCCGACGTCGGCGAGCAGTCGTGACGCGACGAGCTCGTCGACGAGCGAGCGGTGCGCGACCCAGATCGGCGTGGACCCAGGGTCGAGAACGAGGTCGTGCCCGACGTCCCCCACGGTGTCGACCGTGCGGACATCGACGCCGAGGCCGCGGAGGGCCTCCGCGAGGTCGAGGACGGCTTTCTCGGATGCCACTCCCTCATCGTGGCCCGTGTTCGGTGTTCGGTCAATACCGAACACCGAACACGCGCGAGGTGTCGCCCGTGCGGACGGTCATCGCGCTACTCCCGCTGCCAGGAGTGCCAGAGCGAGGCGTAGTCCCCGCCGGCGGCGACCAGCTCGTCGTGCGGCCCGATCTCGCTGATCCGGCCCGCGTCGACGACGGCGACCCGGTCCGCGTCGTGGGCGGTGTGCAACCGGTGCGCGATCGCGACGACCGTGCGGCCCTCGAGCACGGCGGAGAGCGACCGCTCCAGGTGCCGGGCGGCGCGCGGGTCGAGGAGCGAGGTCGCCTCGTCGAGCACGAGGGTGTGCGGGTCGAGCAGCACGAGCCGGGCGAGGGCGATCTGCTGCGCCTGCGCCGGGGTCAGCGCGGTGCCGCCGGAGCCGACCGGCGTGGCGAGGCCCTCGGGCAGCGCCCGCACCCAGTCCCACGCGTCGACCGCGCGCAGCGCCCGCTCGAGCGCCGCGTCGTCGGCCTCGGGGTCGGCGAGCCGCAGGTTGTCCGCGAGCGGGCCGACGAAGACGTGGTGCTCCTGGGTGACCAGGGCGACGTGGCCGCGCAGCTCGTCCAGCGGCAGGTCGACCAGCGGCACCTCGCCCACGGTGACCGACCCGCCCGTGGGCGGGTGGATCCCGGCGAGCATCCGGCCGAGCGTCGACTTGCCCGCGCCGGACGGTCCGACGACCGCGAGCCGCTCGCCCGGGCGCAGGCCCAGGTCGATGCCGTGCAGCACGTCGTGGCCCTCGCGGTAGGCGTACCGGACCGCGCGGGCCGTCACGTCCGAGCCCGCCGGCCGCGCGTCGCGCGCGGTGCGGTCGGGGGCGACGTCGGCGACGCCGAGGATCCGGGCCAGCGAGGTCGCGCCGACCTGGATCTCGTCGAGCCAGAAGATGAGCTCGCCGATCGGGTGGATGATCTGCGTCGCGTAGAGCGCGATGGTCGTGACCGCGCCGATCGTGGCGTGGCCCGTCGAGATGAGGTACGCGCCCCAGGCGAGCACCGCGACGACCGGCAGCACGAACGACGTGTCGACGCCGGGGAACAGCACCGAGCGCAGGTTGAGCGTGGCGCTCTCGGCCGCGAACGCCTCGCGCAGGTCGGCGTCCACCCGGGCGCGGCGGCGCGCGCCGAGGCCCAGGGCGTCGACGGTGCGCGCGCCCTCGACGGACTCCGTGATGGTGCCGTTGAGCGTGGCGTACGCGGCGGACTCGCGCAGGTAGGCCGGGGCCGCGCGGCGCAGGTACCACCGCGTCACCGCCAGCAGCAGCGGCACGCCCGCGAGCAGGCCGATGGCGACCAGCGCGTTCGTGGCGAACGCGGCGACCAGCGTGAGCACGATCGTCGCGGCCGTGACCAGCAGGCGGGGCACGCCGAACCGGACTGTGTACTGGACGCGGTCGATGTCGGTGGTGGTGCGCGCGACGAGGTCGCCGGTGCCGGCGCGCTCGACCGTGGACAGCGGCAGGCGGGTCACCGTGGCGACGAACTCCTCGCGGAGCTCGGCGAACACCGACTCGCCGAGGACCATCGCGGCGCGCTGGGCGTACCGGATGAGCACGGTCTGGGCGAGCACGGCCACGACCAGGACGAGGACCGTCCGGTCGACGACCGACGTGGTGGTGCCGGAGACCACCGCGTCGACCAGGCGGCCGAGCAGCCACGGGCCGGCCAGGCCGGCGGTGGCGGCGAGCACGTGCAGCAGCACCACGACGCCGAGGCCGCGGCGGTGCCGGCGGAGCAGCGCGGCGGTGTGCCGGCGCAGCGCGGGGGCGTCAGCGACGGGCAGCTTCACGGCGGTCCTCCTCGTCGGTCGTGGCGGTGGTCGTGGTCGTGGCGTTCGCGTCGTCCGTGGACGTCCCGGCGCGCGGGTCCTCGGCGTGGTCGTCCTCCGCGCGGGACACCACCGCGCGGTAGGCAGCGCCGGTCGCGTCGCGCGCCGTGACGAGGTCGCGGTGCGTGCCGGTCGCGACGACCCGCCCGCCGGCGACCAGCGCCACCTCGTCGACGACGTCGAGCACCAGCGGGCTGGCGGTCACGACGACCGTCGTCGCGCCGCGGCGGGCGTCGGCGAGCCGGCGGGCGATCCGCGCCTCGGTGTGGGCGTCGACGGCGCTGGTCGGCTCGATCAGCACGAGCACCTCCGCGCCGGTGAGCAGAGCGCGGGCGAGGGCGACGCGCTGCCGCTGCCCGCCCGAGAGCGAGCGGCCCTTCTCCTCGACCTCGCCGTCCAGGCCGCCGGGCACCGAGTCGAGCACGTCGCCCGCGTCGGCGACGCGCATGGCCTCGAGCAGGGCCTCGCGGTCGGCGCCGCCGCGCACGTCGAGCTCGTCGGCCAGCAGGCCGGTGAACAGGTGCGGGGTCGACTCGGCGACCACGACGCGGTCCCGGACCTCGGCGAGGCCGAGCTCGGTGAGCAGGGCCCGACCCCAGCGGACGCGGGACAGCCCGGGGTCGGGCGCGGCCTCGCGCGCGTCGACCAGCGTCCCGTCCTGGCCGGAGTCGTCGAGGTCCTCGTCGTCCGCCCCGCCGTGCCGCGCCGGACCGAGCCGGCCCAGCCGCAGCGCGAGCCGCGCCGTCTCGTCCGGGTCGGCGCTCACCAGCGCGGTGATCCGGCCCGGCCGCACGACCAGCCCGCTGCCCTCGTCTACGAGCGGCTCGCCGGCGGCGGGCGACGGCGCCGGGGCCGCGGGGTCGTCGGAGCCCGCGACGCGCACGGACAGCACGCGGATGATCTTGCGCGCGCCGACCACCGCGCGGGTGACCACGCGGATCGCCTCGCTCGCGGTCCACAGCGGCTGGGTGAGGAACGCCGCGAAGCCGTAGAACGCGACGAGCTGGCCCGGCGTGATGTCGCCGCTGATCGCGAGCCGCGCCCCGGCCCACACGACCACCGCCAGGAACAGCCCGGGCAGCAGCGTCTGCAGCGCGTCGAGCAGCGACTGGGTCTGCGACACCCGCACGCCCGCGGCGCGCACCTGCTGCGACTGCGCCCGGTACCGGCCGGAGAACACGTCCTCGCCTCCGATGCCGCGCAGGATCCGCAGGCCGGAGACGGTGTCCGCGCCGAGGGTGGTGAGCCGCCCGGTCGCCTCGCGCTGCTCCGCCTGCCGCCGCTGCAGCGGGCGGACGAGCAGCGACAGCACCGCGACGACGACCGGCAGGCCCAGCAGCACCAGCAGGCCGAGCGGCACGGACGTGCTCAGCAGCACCGCGCCGAGCACCAGGTAGGCCGCGATGCCGCCGACCAGCCGGGGCAGGATCGCGTACACCTCGCCCATCCGGAGCGCGTCGGAGGCGACCGTCGCGACGACCTCGCCGGTCGGGAGCTCGTCGGTCACGGCGTCGCCGGTCCGGGTCACGTGGTGGCCGACCTGCTGCGAGGACGCGAACGCGGCGCGCAGCCAGTTCTCGACGTCGAGCCGGTGGCCCCACACGTTCGTGCCGACCTGCACCATGCCGAGCGCGAACACCCCGAGGCAGCCGAGCCACAGCGCGGCGCCCAGGCCGTCGTCGAGCCCGTCGTCGACGACGCGCCCGAGCTGCCACGGGAGCAGGGCGGCGGCCACGTTGCCGACGACGGCGACCGCGGTCGCGCCCGCGAGCACGCCGAGCTGCCGGCGCCCCTGCCAGAGCATGAGGCGCCAGGGGCCGGTCAGCGGCGGTCGGCCGGGGTCGGGCTGGGGGAGGGGTCGCACGTCGGTCAACGCTACGGGTGACCCCCGACACAGCGGCAAGCGTTTTGACCGGTGGACGCCGCCCCGGGGCGCCGCCGTCGGCCACGTCGCCCGCCGCGTGAGCGAGAATCGTCGGAGCGTCCCGCCCCCGCCCGAGGAGACCTGCTGCGATGACCGAGCCCACCGGCCAGCCCACGCCCGCCCCCGCCGCCGCTGCGGCGCGCCCGGCCCCCGTGCACCCGGCCGCGGCCGGCCGGCTGACGCGCTACCGCGTGATGGCGTTCGTCACGGGCACGATGCTGCTGGTGCTGTGCCTCGAGATGGTGCTCAAGTACGTGTTCCACGCCAACGGCATCGACCCGGCGACCGGGTCGCCGCTGCCGGTGCTGGGCACCTGGATCGCGATCGTGCACGGCTGGATCTACGTGGTGTACCTGTTCACGGTCGTGCAGCTGTGGTCGGCGATGCGCTGGTCGCTGGGCCGGCTCGTGACGATGGCGCTCGCGGGCGTCGTGCCGGTCATGTCGTTCATCCTCGAGCGCCGGGTGCACGCCGACGCGCAGGCCCGCCTGGGCTGAGCCGCCGCCGGGTCAGGCAGCGGCGGCCGCCGACCGGCGCGCGCGCCACCGGGCCACGGGGCGCTCGACCAGCCACCAGCTCGCGGTCGCCGCCAGCAGGGTCAGCCCGACGCCGAGCGCGATCCCGCCGAGGTCGTCGGGGTGCCCGAGCCAGCGCACGACCGCGCCGTTCCAGAGGTACGCCGCGTACGACACCGTGCCGAGCGCGACCGAGGGCCGGAGCCAGCGCGACGGCAGCGTCCGCCAGCCCCCGACGTAGCTGATCAGCACGACGGTGGCGACGGCCACCGCGGGGACGCCCAGCAGGTACCAGGCGGTGTGCCCGGCCAGCCCGGTGAGCAGCGTGCCGCCGAGCAGCGCCACCACGATCCCGGCCTGCACCGCCCGACGGGCGCGGACCGTCTGCGGCAGCCGGGCGGCCAGCGCGGTGCGCCCCAGGTACCCCGCGCAGCCGATGAGCAGCGCCGCCCCCCACGAGGTCGGCAGGGCGTACACCCGGGCCACGTCCGGCACGACGAGCAGGAGCGTCACCATGCAGGCGGCCAGCGCCGCGGCGACGGCGACGCCGGTGGTGGCGCGCAGCCACCCGCGCCGCCACGCCCAGGCCAGCACCAGGGGCCACACGAGGTAGAACTGCTCCTCCGCGGCGAGGGTCCAGAAGTGGTAGACCGACTCGCTGCCGTGCGGCAGGCCCGGGATGTTGATCGTGTACGTCAGCGCGGCGACCAGGGTCTCCGGCACCAGGTGCGCCTGGCCGAGCAGGTCGAACGCGCCCTCGACGACGACGTAGCCCGCGAGCATCAGCAGCAGCGGCGGGTAGAGCCGGAGCAGGCGGTGGCCGTAGAACCGGCCGAACCGGATCCGCCCGCCGCGGTCGAGGTCGCGCATCAGGACGCCGGTGATGAGCCAGCCCGACAGGGCGAAGAACACCGTGACGCCCAGGACGCCGGCGGCGCCGAACACGTCGGGCGCGGCGTGGTTCAGCAGCACCAGGCCGACCGCCAGGCCGCGGAGCGCGTCGAGGCCGGGCAGCCGCGCGGGCCGGGCGGGGGTGCCCGGGGCGGGGGAGCCGGGCACCGGCGACGCCAGGCCCGTGCCGGGCAGGCCGGTGCCGGTGGTCGTCGTCGGCGCGGTCGCCGGTGCGTCATCCCTCACGTAACGGAAGGTATGTCCGCTTTGCGAGGTTTGAGAAGGGCGCTGCGCCGTGCGGGCGAGGTCCCGCACCGGATCTTCACACCGTGACCCGACGCTCACGTGACAGGAGGGTGGGGGCGCGCGTCCGGGTCGCGACGCCCGGCGGCGCCGGGACGTCGGTCCGGCCGGCGCCGACCCCGCGTGGCTATGCTGACGCCGCCCGGTGCGGAAGGAGGTGGCCGTGAGCCTGCACCACATGCAGATCGGCGAGGTCGCCGAGCGCACCGGCCTGTCGCTGCGGACCATCCGGTACTACGGGGAGGTCGGCCTGGTCCGGCCCTCGGCCCGCACGCACGGCGGCTTCCGCCTCTACACCGAGCCCGACATCGCACGGCTGGAGCTGATCAAGCGCATGAAGCCGCTCGACTTCTCCCTCGACGAGATGGGCGACCTGCTCGGCGTGCTCGACCGGATCAACGAGCCGGGCATCGACGCCGAGGAGCACGAGGCCCTGCTGGAGCGCCTGCGGATGTACCGGCTGGCCGCGGAGGAGCGGTCCCGGGCGCTGCGCGAGCAGCTCGCCGTCGCCGAGGACTTCCACGAGAGCCTCCGCAAGGAGATCAGCCGGCAGCGCCGGATCGGTGAGCGCTCCGGCTCCTGAGGCGGCCGCCCCGCGGGGTCGCCGGGGCGTCCCGGCGCGTCCCGGGCTGTCGGCGGGGCGCACTACCCTGGTGGGGTGACCGACGCTCCCGACACGCCCGCGCCGCCGCCCACCGACTCGCCCCGTCCCGTCCTCGTCGTCGACTTCGGCGCGCAGTACGCGCAGCTCATCGCGCGCCGCGTCCGCGAGGCGAGCGTCTACTCCGAGATCGTGCCGCACACGGCCTCGGTGCAGGACATGCTGGCCAAGGACCCGTCGGCGATCATCCTGTCCGGCGGACCCTCCTCGGTGTACGCCGAGGGCGCCCCGTTCGTCGACCCGGCCCTGTTCGAGGCCGGCGTCCCGGTGCTCGGCATCTGCTACGGCTTCCAGGCGATGGCCAAGGCCCTCGGCGGCGAGGTCGCCCAGACCGGCAACCGCGAGTACGGCGGCACCCCGGTCGAGGTCGTCGCGAACGGCACCGTCCTCGCGGACAGCCCCGAGCAGCAGACCGTCTGGATGAGCCACGGCGACGCCGTGCACGCCGCGCCCGAGGGCTTCGAGGTGCTCGCGACGTCGGCCGGCTCCCCGGTCGCCGCGTTCGAGGACCGCGGCCGCCGGCTGTTCGGCGTGCAGTGGCACCCCGAGGTCAAGCACTCGCCGCTCGGCCAGCGCACGCTCGAGCACTTCCTCTACGAGGGCGCCGGCCTGGCGCCCGACTGGAACCCGGGCAACGTGATCGCCGACCAGGTCGAGCGGATCCGCGCCCAGGTCGGCAGCGCCCGCGTCATCTGCGGCCTGTCCGGCGGCGTCGACTCGTCGGTCGCGGCGGCGCTCGTGCAGAAGGCCGTCGGCGACCAGCTCACCTGCGTGTTCGTCGACCACGGCCTGCTGCGCACCGGCGAGGCCGAGCAGGTCGAGCAGGACTTCGTCGCGTCCACCGGCGTCAACCTGAAGGTCGTCGACGCGCGCGAGCGGTTCCTGCAGGCGCTCGCGGGCCACACCGACCCCGAGACCAAGCGCAAGATCATCGGCCGCGAGTTCATCCGCGTGTTCGAGGACGCCGCGCGCGAGGTCGTCGAGGAGGCCGGCGCCCACGGCGACGAGGTCAAGTTCCTCGTCCAGGGCACCCTGTACCCGGACGTCGTCGAGTCCGGCGGCGGCGAGGGCGCGGCCAACATCAAGAGCCACCACAACGTCGGCGGCCTGCCGGACGACCTGCAGTTCGAGCTGGTCGAGCCGCTGCGCGCCCTGTTCAAGGACGAGGTCCGCGCCGTCGGGCTCGAGCTCGGCGTGCCGGAGGCGATCGTCTGGCGCCAGCCGTTCCCGGGCCCCGGCCTGGGCATCCGGATCATCGGCGAGGTCACCCAGGAGCGGCTCGACGTCCTCCGTGCCGCGGACGTCATCGCCCGCGAGGAGCTCACCCGCGCCGGCCTGGACCGCGACATCTGGCAGTGCCCCGTCGTGCTGCTCGCCGACGTGCGCTCCGTGGGCGTGCAGGGCGACGGCCGCACCTACGGCCACCCCGTCGTGCTGCGTCCCGTGTCCTCCGAGGACGCCATGACCGCCGACTGGACCCGCCTGCCGTACGACGTGCTGGCGACGATCTCCACCCGCATCACCAACGAGGTCCCCGAGGTCAACCGCGTGGTGCTCGACGTCACGAGCAAGCCGCCGGGCACCATCGAGTGGGAGTGAGCTGACGTGCCACGGCCCGGTGCCCCGACAGGGGTGCCGGGCCGTCGTGCGTCTGCCGTTCACTCGGCGCGGATGGGCCCTCGACCAGGACGTATGTCCTAGGCTGACGAGGTGTTAGAGGGGGGACCTAAGGCCCGACCTGCGAAAATCCGGCCTTTGTGCGCCGCTTCACAAGCCCGGATGATGGCTGTCTCGTGACCTTGGTCCCACGGCGCGGCTGACGGGGGAGACAGGCTCTTCCACGTGGGGCTCACAGGTTCCACCGGGTCGACCGACGGTCGTCCCGCACCGGGGGTATCGGAAGGGAACACGACCATGGCAACCGTGGCAGCGACGGGCGGCTCGAAGGCTGCTCGCGTCATCGGCATCATCACGGCGATCGCCGGCATCGTCCTCATCATCGCCGGCGGCGTCACCTGGGGCTCCGTCTCCAGCCACCTCGCCGACGAGAACATCACCGTCTCGGAGGACGCGGCCGCGTTCGGCGGCCAGGCCGTCACCAGCCCGTGGACGGCGTTCGCGCAGGCCGACATCATCCAGCACCACGCCCTCGAGGCCACCGGCGGCAAGTCCTACGCCGAGCTCGACCAGGACGACCCGCTGCGCGACGTCGCGATGAACGCGTCCTTCCTGCGGGCCTCGCTGTTCACCTCGGTCGTGGCCTTCGGAGTCGCCGCCCTGGTCATGGGCCTCGGCGTGATGTTCATCCTCATCGGCTGGGCGCTGTTCGCCCTCGCCGGCCGCAAGGCCGTGGCGACCACGGACACCACCCGCCCCACTGGCACCGTGCCGGGCGTGGAGGAGAACGTGCGGGCCTGACACCCGCGCACCGCACGGCCGAGGGCCGGGACCCCGAGGGGGTCCCGGCCCTCGGCCGTCCTCGGGCGCGCGCCCGCCGCGCGCCCGGCGCGCGCCGCGCGGCACCTGCCGCCGAGCGAGTAGTCGACACGTCGAGCGAGTAGTCGCTGACTACCCGCTCGACGTGTCGGGTGCCCGCTCGGCGCGTGACGCAAGCGCGCGGCGTGACCGTGCGGTGGGGCCGGCATGGCGCCGGCCGGGCTGAGGTGGCGCCGGCGGGTCGGCGCGGCCGAGCGCGGTGCCGCGCCGGCCGTGCGTCAGGGGGCGGGGCGGACCCCGGCGGTCGCGAGCACGCGCGCCAGGCGGCCAGGGTCGAGGGCGTCGCGCCACGTCCAACGGACGACCCGCAGGCCCGTGGCGCGGATCCGGTCCTCCCGGCGTTTCTCCGCCCACACCCTGTCCTCGACGGCGGCGCTGTCACCGACCCCGTCCACGCGGTACTTCAGCCGGCCGTCGAACTCGCCGACGACTCCGAGCTCCTCCCAGAGGAAGTCGACGCGACCGACGAGCCCGCTGCTGTCGCGCACCTCGCGCTGCAGCGCAGCCCGCGGCAGGTCGAGCTCGATCATCCGTGCACGACTCAGCGACTCCCCGGGCGACTCGGCACCGGCGTCCGCCTCGGCCAGCACCCGGCGGGCCGCGCGGACCCCGCGCCCGCTCCCCGCGGCGGCGAGCTCCCGGGCAAGGTCGTCCAGGTCGACCCGGTGCCGGTGCAGAGCGTCGTCGGCCAGTGCGAGCCCGCGCGCGAAGGACCCTGTCCGGGACAGGTCGACGACGGTGCGGGCGAGCGACGTGACGGTCACGCCGTCGACGGCGCGCACATCCGGGAGGGTGGTCACTCGGTGTCGCCGCACGCCGCGGGTCGAAGGAGTGCCCCGCGCGTCCAGGATCAGGACCTGCACGTCCGACGGCCATCCCTCGAGCAGAGGGAGCCGCCAGATCGCGGCGGCCGACTCGTACCCGAACACGGGTGCTGCGAGGCTGCGGGCCGCGGCGCGGACGAGGAGGCGGTGACGCTCGGCCCGGTCGGCGGACTCCCAGGTCGTGGTGGGCACGTATGCGCCGTGCCGGACGCGCACGAACGCACCTGCTCGCACGGCGCGGCGGAGGTCCTCCCCTGCCAGTCCGCTCGCGCGCACGTCGTCGGCGGTGACGGGGGCGAGGGCAGCTGCGCGCGGTTCTGCGAGTGCCCTGGCGCTGCCCATGCCTCCACCCTGCCGGACGGCACCTGCGGCGCGGCGGTCGTCCACAGGCCGATCTCGCGCCCCGGTCTCGGAGGCTCAGCGCGCCCCGGAACCACCCGACGCCGAGCGAGCAGTCGGGGCGGGGGGGGGGGGGGGGGGGGGGGGGGGGGGGGCGGGGGGGGGGGGGGGGGCGTCGAGCGAGTACTCGCGGAGTACTCGCTCGACGCGTCGACTGCTCGGTGGGCGGTGCGCCGGCGTCGCGGGCGGTGCGCCGGCTGCGACGCCGGGGTCAGCGGGCGGCGCGCTGCTCGCGGCGCTTGCGGCGGCCCGCGGTCAGGAGCGAGCCGACCAGGAGGGCGACGCCCGCCGCGGCCAGCAGCACGATGAGCGCGAGCTGCAGGTCGATGCTGACGCCCGCCGCGACGGCGAGCACCAGGATGCCGACCGCCGCGACGATCAGGCCCCACACCACGGTGCCTGCCCGCGGGCCGCGGTCCTCGGGCTCCGGCACGGGGGCCGGGGCCGGCGTCGCCGGGGTGCCGTACGCGGGGGCGCCGTATGCCGCGCCCCCGCCCGCGGGTGCGCCGTACGCCGGCGTGCCCGGGGAGCCGTACGGGGACGGGCCGGTCGACGGGCCGGTGGCCGGGGCTGCCGCCCAGGACGACTGCCGCACCGGTGGCGCGGGCGCCAGCGGTGCACCGGTCGCGGTCGGTTCGTCGTCGGCCGGGGCGGTCCCTGCGACGGTGTCGAGGCGCGCGGTCTCGCCCACGGCGTCGATCCGCTGCGTCGCGTCGTGGGTCGCGACGCCCGCCGTGTCGTCGGTCCGACGGCCGGCGTCGTGCGTCTCGATGACCGCCGTGTCGCCCGCCGCGTCGATCCGCTGGGTGGCGTCGTGCGTCTCGATGACCGCCGTGTCGCCGGCCGCGTCGATCCGCTGGGTGGCGTCGTGCGTCTCGATCACCGCGGTGTCGTCCGCCGCGTCGGTCCGACGCCCGGCGTCCTGCGTGTCGATCACCGCGGTGTCGCCGACGGCGTCGATCTGCTGGGTGGCGTCGTCCGCGTCCTCGGCGGCCGCAGCCGCGTCGACCCGGTCGATCTGCTCGGTGGCGTCGTCGGGTGCCTCCGCGTCGGTGCGCGCGATGCGCTCGGTGACGGGCTCGTCCGCGCCGTCGGGACGTGGGGCCTCGGGGCCGGTGCTGGTCATCAGTCCTCCTCGATGGTGATGCTGCCGACGCCGACCTCGACCGTGAGCTCGATCTCGGCGCCCTCGCGGCCCGACATGGCCTCGCTGGTGAAGGTGCGGTCGTGGCCGACGCCGTCGCTGCGCTCGTTCTTGCCGTCGACCTTCCAGGTGACGTTGCCCGCGCCGGAACTGACGTCCGCGACGACCGCGGCGCCCTCGGGGACGATGACCGTCACGTCGCCGAGACCGCCGCTGATCGGCACGGTCAGGGTGTCGTCGGTGAGCGGGACCCCGGTGAGGTCGACCGTGGCGTCGCCGACGCCGAACGAGTAGCCGCGCTCGGCCACGGCCCGGGAGGTCACGGCGGTGTCGATGCTCTGCACCGGCCCGCTGCCGTTGTCCCAGCGGTCCCAGTCGCCCCAGCGGGCGTCGTCCGCGACGGCCGCGGGGCCGGCGACGACGATGCCGACGATCGCCAGCGCGGTCAGGCCGCCCGCGGTGCGACCGCGGAGCCCGGAGACGATGATCGCCAGGCCGACGAGGGCCAGGCCACCGCCGACGACCACGGCCGCGATCGGGCCGTCGTAGACCCCCGTGCGCTCGGCGGCGAGCAGACCGGCCAGGCCGATGAGGATGAGCGCGACGACCACGCCGGTGACGGCGGCGCCGGGGCCACGGCGCGGGGGTCGCGGCGGGCGCGGAGGCGTGGGCGGCGCCGGGGGCGGCGGCGTCCAGCCGCGGCTCGGGGGGGCGGG
>NZ_JAHVCI010000041.1:0-40604 GCF_019265565.1 Cellulomonas sp. PS-H5 | reverse complement strand
GCCGCGCCCCGCCCCCGCGCCGCGCGCGGTCGACGGGGCGTCGGCGCCCTCCGGCACCGTCAGGCCGGCACCACGTTGACGAGCTTCGGCGCCCGCACGATCACCGTGCGCACGTCGCGCCCGGCCATCGCGCGCTGGACGCCGAGGTCGGCCAGCGCGAGCTCGCGCAGCGTGGCCTCGTCGGCGTCGGGCGCGACCTCGGCCCGCCCGCGGACCTTGCCCTGCACCTGGAACACGCAGGTCACGGAGTCCTGCACCAGGTACTGCGGGTCGACGGCCGGGAACGGCTCGTGCGCGAGGGACCGCTCGTGGCCCAGGCGGGACCACAGCTCCTCGGCCAGGTGCGGCGCGACGGGAGCGGTCATGAGCACGAGCTGCTCGGCGACGGTCCGCGGCACGGCGGGCAGCGACGTCAGGTGGTTGTTGAGGACGATGAGCTTGGCGATGGCGGTGTTGATCCGCATCGCCTGCATGTCCTCGCCGACCTCGGCGATCGTGCGGTGCAGGACCCGCAGCGTCTCGACCGCCGGCTCCTCGTCGACGACGGTGACCTCGCCCGTCTCCTCGGAGACGACGTTGCGCCACACGCGCTGCAGGAACCGCTGCGCGCCGACGACGGCCCGGGTCTCCCACGGGCGGGACAGGTCGAGCGGGCCCATCGACATCTCGTAGACGCGCAGGGTGTCCGCGCCGTACTCGGCGTACATCTCGTCCGGGGAGACGGCGTTCTTCAGCGACTTGCCGATCTTGCCGTACTCGCGGAACACCTCCTCGCCGTTCCAGGTGAACCCGGACTCGACGGACTCGTCCTCGACGACCTCGGCGGCCGGGACGTACACGCCGCGCACGTCGGTGTAGGCGTACGCCTGGATGTAGCCCTGGTTGAACAGCTTGTAGAACGGCTCGCGGCTGGACACGTGGCCCAGGTCGTACAGCGCCTTGTGCCAGAACCGGGCGTACAGCAGGTGCAGCACGGCGTGCTCGACGCCGCCGACGTACAGGTCGACGCCACCGGCGCCGTGGGTGTCGCCGGGGTTGTGGCCGGGGCCCATCCAGTACTGCTCGAGCGCGGGGTCGACGACCTGGCCGGTCGCGTGCGACGGGTCCAGGTAGTGCAGGTAGTACCAGCACGACCCGGCCCAGTTCGGCATGGTGTTGGTGTCGCGGCGGTAGACCTTCGGGCCGTCGCCCAGGTCCAGCGTGACGTTGACCCAGTCGTCGTTCCGGCTCAGCGGCGCCTCCGGCGAGGAGTCGGCGTCGTCGGGGTCGAAGGTGCGCGGCGCGTAGTCCGGCACGTCCGGCAGGTCGACGGGCAGCGACTGCTCCGGGATCGCGATCGGCAGGTCGTTCTCGTCGTAGACGATCGGGAACGGCTCGCCCCAGTACCGCTGCCGGCTGAACAGCCAGTCGCGCAGGCGGTAGGTGGTGGTGCGCGAGCCGGCCCCGCGCTCGGCCAGCCAGTCGACGATCCGGGTCTTGGCCTCGGCGACGGACAGCCCGTCCAGGCTGATCTCGTCGTTCGACGAGTTGATGATCGCGCCGTCACCGGTCCAGGCCCCCTCGTGGCCCTCCGGCGGCTGCACGGTGTGCACGACCGGCAGGCCGAACGCCTCGGCGAACGCGAAGTCGCGGGTGTCGCCGCCGGGGACGGCCATGATCGCGCCGGTGCCGTAGCCCATGAGGACGTAGTCGGCGATGAACACGGGCAGCTGGGCGCCGTTCACCGGGTTCAGCGCGTAGCCGCCGGTGAACACGCCGGTCTTGCGGCCGGCGTCGGCCTGCCGCTCCACGGCGGTCTTGGCGGCGGCCTCGCGGCGGTAGGCGGCGACGGCCTCGGCGGGGCTCGCCGCGCCCCCGCGCCACGCCTCCGGCACGTCCTCGTCCCAGGACGGCTCGGAGTCCGCGACGATCGCGTCCACCAGCGGGTGCTCCGGCGCCAGGACGACGTAGGTCGCGCCGAACAGCGTGTCGGGGCGGGTGGTGAAGACGGTCAGCGGCTCGTCGGCGTCGGTGACCTCGAAGTCGACGTGCGCGCCCTCCGACCGGCCGATCCAGTTCCGCTGCATCGCGGTGACCTTCTCCGGCCAGTCGATCAGCGACAGGTCGTCGGCCAGGCGGTCGGCGTACGCGGTGATCCGCATGTTCCACTGCCGCAGCGTGCGCTGGAACACCGGGAAGTTGCCGCGCTCGGACCGGCCGTCGGAGGTGACCTCCTCGTTGGCCAGCACGGTGCCCAGGCCCGGGCACCAGTTCACCGGCGTCTCGGAGACGTACGCCAGGCGCTGGGCGTCGACGACGCGGCGGCGCTGCACGGCGTCCAGGTCGGCCCACGCGGCGCCCTCGGGCACCCCGTCGATGCCGTCCGGCACCGCGCGGGCACCCGACTCGTACGCCTCGACGAGCGTCGACACCGGCCGGGCCGCGCCCGTGCCGCCGTCGGGCCGCACGGCGTCCTCGTCGTACCAGGACTCGAAGATCTGCAGGAAGATCCACTGCGTCCAGCGCACGTAGTCCGGGTCGATCGTGGCGAACGACCGGCGCGGGTCGTGGGCGACGCCCAGGCGCTTGAGCTGGCGCGCCATGATCTCGATGTTCGCCTCGGTGGTCGTGCGCGGGTGCTGGCCCGTCTGCACGGCGTACTGCTCGGCCGGCAGGCCGAACGCGTCGTAGCCCAGCGCGTGCAGCACGTTGTCGCCCTGCATGCGGCGGAACCGCGCGACGACGTCGGTCGCGATGTACCCCAGCGGGTGGCCGACGTGCAGGCCCGCGCCCGACGGGTACGGGAACATGTCCATCACGAAGAACGGCCGCGCGCCCTCGCGGGCGTTCGCCCCGTCGCCGTCGGTCAGCGCGCTGCCGGCCGGGTTGGCCGCGAAGAACGTGCCGCGCTCGACCCACTCGTCCTGCCACCGGAGCTCGATCTGCTGGGCGAGCTCGGCGGTGTACCGGAACGGCACGTCCTGGCCGCCGGCGGCGGCCGGGGCGGAGGCGGGATCGGGCTGGGTGCTGGCGGGCGACGTCACCGGGGAAGTCTATCGACGCCCGCGGGCGCCGCCGGACGCTGCCGGGACGCCCGCCCGCCGGGGTCAGGCGGTGCGCCGCCGGGCGGCCCCGCCCAGCACGATCCCCGAGATGACCAGGCCGATCACGGTCAGCCCCGCCCCGACCCACGCCGGCGCGACGTAGCCGAGACCGCCGGCGATCACGAGCCCCCCGACCCAGGCCCCGAACGCGTTCCCGGCGTTCAGCGCGGAGTGGCACAGCGCGGCGCCGAGCGACGGCGCGGTCGGCGACAGGTCCATGAGCCAGGCCTGCAGGGAGAGCCCCAGCACCTGCGTCGTCACGCCCAGCAGCACGATCGCCAGCACGCCGGGGACGACCCACTGCGCGAGCACCGCGATCAGCACGAGCGCGACGATCGTCGACGCGAAGCCGAGCAGCACGGTCCGGGCGACGGAGCGGTCGGCCAGCCGCCCGCCGAGCAGCGTGCCGGCCGTCATGCCGACGCCGAACAGCGCGAGCACGATCGGCACCGTCGCCTCGGCCAGCCCGGTGACGTCGGTCAGCAGCGGCGACACGTAGGAGTACACGGCGAACATGCCGCCGAACCCGATCGAGCCCGCCGCGCACGCCACCCAGAGCCGCCCGTTGCGCAGCGCGCCGAGCTCCGCGCGCACCGTCGCGCCGTCCCGCACCGGCAGCTCCGGCAGGAACCGGAGCAGCGCCAACAGGGTCAGCGCCCCGAGGACGCCCACGGCGACGAACGCCACCCGCCAGCCGAACACCTGCCCCAGGACGGTCGACAGCGGCACGCCCACGACGTTCGCGATCGTCAGGCCGGCCATCATCGTCGCGACGGCCTGTCCGCGGCGGCCCGGTCCCGCGACGTGCGCGCCCATCACGGCGCCGACGCCGAAGAACGCGCCGTGCGGCAGGCCCGCGACGAACCGCGCCGCCACCAGCCAGCCGAGCGACGGCGCGAGCGCCGACAGCACGTTGCCGACGGTGAACGCCGTCATCAGCAGCAGGAGCAGCCTCCGGCGGTCCATCCGGGCGGCGATCGTCGTCAGCAGCGGGGCGCCGACGACGACGCCGAGCGCGTACGCGGTGATCGCGTGCCCGGCCTCGGGGATCGTGGCGTCGAGGTTCTCCGCGACGAGCGGCAGCAGGCCCATCGTCGCGAACTCGGTGGTGCCGATCGAGAACCCGCCGAGCGCGAGGGCCAGCAGCGGCAGCCGCGCGCGGCGGCGGACCAGGCTCGGGTCCAGGACCACGTCGGTGTCGACGGCGGGCCCGGTGCCCGGCGTGCTCGTGTGCATGTGCGGCTCCCCGCGGTCGTCGTCGGTGGACCGCGTGGAACCCGGCGGCTGGCGCGCCGACGGGTGCGGCGGCCCGTCCCGGCAGACCGCGTCGGCGAGGAGTCCGGTGCCGCCCAGCCTACCGGCCGGTCGGTCCCGGACCGGGGCGCGGGTCAGGCCGGGTCGAGCAGCACCCAGATCGCGCGAGCGGCGACCTCGCCGAGCTCGACCGGCCGCGCCTCCGCGGCGGCGCCCACGGCCTCGGCCGCCGCGTCCGCGAGCGACCCGCCGTCGAGCGGCGGCAGGACGCGCACCGCGGTCATCCCGGCGAAGTCCCGCCGCTCGACGACCTCGACCCGCGCGTCCAGCACGACGCCCACGGAGGCGAGGTACCGCAGCAGGCCGGGGTCGGCGTCGGAGATGCGGGCGATCCGGCCGGACCCCGCCGTGAGCTCCCACAGCATGTCCGCGGCCGGCGTCGGCACCGTGCCGTCGGGCGCGGGGATCGGGTCGCCGTGCGGGTCGCGCGTCGGGTGGCCCAGGCGTGCGTCGATCCGCTCGACCATGAGGTCCGACACGGCGTGCTCCAGCACCTCGGCCTCGTCGTGCACCTCGTCCCAGGCGTAGCCGAGCTCGCTGACCAGGAACGTCTCGATCAGCCGGTGCCGGCGGACGACCTGCACCGCGTGCCGGACGCCCTCCTCGGTGAGCGTGATCGCCGCGTACGGCGCGTGCTCCACGAGGCCCTGGTCGGCGAGCCGGCGCACGGTCTCCGACACGGTGGACGCCCCGACGCCCAGCCGCTCGGCGAGCATCTTGGTCGTCACCGGGGCGGACGACCACTCGCGCGCGGTCCAGACGACCTTGAGGTAGTCCTGGGCCACGGGGGTCAGGTCGCTGGTCTCGCTCACGCCGACAAGGTTAGGGCCCGCGGCCGCCACCCCACCCGCGTCGCGCTCGCCGAGGTCGTCGGTTCCGTCCGCCGCAGGGGTGCGGAACCGACGACCTCGGGCGCAACCGACGACCTCGTGGCCGCCGTCAGGCCTGGGCGTCGCGCCAGGCCACCCACTGCTCCACGAGGCCCAGGTCGTAGTCCGGGCCGCCGACGCCGACCGTGAACAGCGTCACGCCCGCCTCGACCAGCGGCGCCGCGACCTCGGCGGGCGGCGCGGAGACCCCGACGCTGCGCTCGACCAGCGCCGCGGTGTCCCGGCCGACGGCCTCGCCGTGCTCGTCGAGGATCGCGCTCTTGCGGGTCAGCGTGTCCAGGTCCCCGAACGAGTGCCACACGTCGGCGTGCTCGGCGACGACGCGCAGCGTCTTCCGCTCGCCGCCACCGCCGACGAGGATCGGGATGTCCCGCGTCGGGGCCGGGTTGCCGGCCGCCAGGCGGGCCTTGATCCGCGGCAGGGCGGACGCCAGCTCGGCGATCCGCGTGCCCGGGGTCCCGAACTCGTAGCCGAACTGGTCGTAGTCCTTCTCGAACCACCCGGCGCCGATCCCCAGGATCAGGCGGCCGCCGCTGATGTGGTCGACCGTGCGGGCCATGTCGGCCAGCAGCTCGGGGTTCCGGTACGAGTTGCAGGTCACCAGGGCGCCGATCTGCACCCGGCTGGTCTGCTCCGCCCAGGCGCCCAGCATGGTCCAGCACTCGAAGTGCTTGCCGTCCGGGTCGCCGTAGAGCGGGAAGAAGTGGTCCCAGTTGAAGATCACGTCGACCCCGAGGTCCTCGGCGCGGCGCACCGCGTCCCGGATCTGCGCGTAGTCGGCGTGCTGGGGCTGGATCTGGACTCCGATGCGGAGCGGTCGCGTCATGGACAGACCGTACGTCCGCGCGGACGGGCGTGCGCCCGGCGTCTACGCTGGCCGACGCGCCGCACCGCGCGCACCGCCGCGCCCGGCCGCGCGCCCGCACCCGATCCCCGGAGGTCCCCATGCCCGCCGCCGACACGTCCGCGCCGATCCCCCTGCGCTGGGTCGGACCCCTGCGGATCAGCGGCAACGTGATGTCCGGCGAGACCGAGGTGCCGCTCGCGACGTACGAGTCGCCGCTGTGGCCGTCGGTCCGCCGCGGCGCCCGGCTGTCGACGATGGTCGAGGGCGGGATCAAGGCCACCCTGGTCGACGAGCGGATGTCCCGCTCCGTGCTGCTGGAGGCCGACGACGCCGAGGCCGCGCTCGCCGCCTGGCAGCACCTGTCGTCCCGGCGCGAGGAGCTGGCGGCCGTCGTCGCGACCAGCAGCCGGTTCGCCCGGCTGATCGACCTGCACGTCCAGATCGCCGCGAACCTGCTGTTCGTGCGGTTCGAGCTCACCACCGGCGACGCCTCGGGCCACAACATGGTGACCAACGCGGCCGACAAGCTCATGGACCACGTGCTCGCCACCGTCCCGGGCGTCCGCTACGGCTCGATCTCCGGCAACTTCTGCTCCGACAAGAAGGCGACGGCGGTCAACGGCATCCTCGGGCGCGGCAAGAACGTCGTGACAGAGATCGTGCTCCCCCGCCGGCACGTCGAGCGGTTCCTGCACACGACGCCCGAGGCGGTCGTCCAGCTGAACATCCGCAAGAACCTCATCGGCACGATGCTCGCGGGCGGCCTGCGGTCGGCGAACGCGCACTACGCGAACATGCTGCTGGCGTTCTACCTGGCGACGGGCCAGGACGCGGCGAACATCGTCGAGGGCTCCCAGGGCCTGACCCACGCCGAGGTCCGCGACGGCGACCTGTACTTCTCCTGCACGCTGCCGAACCTGATCGTCGGCACCGTCGGCAACGGCAAGGGGCTCGACTTCGTCGAGGAGAACCTGGTCCGGCTCGGCTGCCGCGAGGAGCGCGAGCCGGGCGACAACGCCCGCCGCCTCGCGGTGCTGTGCGCGGCGACGGTGCTGTGCGGCGAGCTGTCGCTGATGGCGGCGCAGACGAACCCGGGCGAGCTGATGGCCGCGCACCTCACACTGGAGCGGGGCGCCCCGGCGAAGGGCTGACCCGGACGGCGGGAGGCCGGCGATGACGAGCAGCACCGAGGACGAGGGCGCCCCCTGGGCCCGGCTCGCGTACACCCCCGTGCTGGACGACGAGCCGCTGCACTGCCTCGAGGTCACCCGCACCGGCACGGCCGACGCCCCGACCGGCGTGCTGTCGCGGTGGGGCGCCGACCCCGGGCCCGAGTCGCTGCCCGACCTCGTCGTCGAGTCGGCGGTGCTCGACGCGGACGACCCCGCCGACGACCCGGCCCGCGCCGTCGCGGCCCTGCGTGCCTGGCTGAGCCACGCGCGGGCGACGCTCGGTGACTGGTCCCGCGAGGGCTTCGCGAGGGACGACGCCGCGCTCCCGGACACCGTCGAGCACGTCCCCGACGCGCTGGTGGTCGACGGCTCGCGCGTCCCCGGCGCCGTGGCACGGATGCGCGACCTCACGGCCCGCGCGGCGCGGCGCGACGGCCACGCGCTCGTCGTCGTCCGCCGCGGCCCGGCGGGAGCCGCTCCTGCGCGCGTCGTCACGGGGATGCCGCGCCTCGCACCGCCCGCCATGTGACCATGTTCACGAACCGGAAGAATCCGGGCGCCCCGCGCGTTCCGTGTGGAGCAGGTGAAGAGTCCCGGCGCTCGCTGGTCGGTGCTCGCACGCAGGGCTACAGTCGTCCGGGCCTCGCGTGACCGCCGATGACGGCGGGCCGCACCCGTGGCCCGTCGGACGCCGGGTCACCCGCCCGCGGACGACGTCCAGCCGGAGAGGATCCCACCCCGACATGCAGCTCGGCATCGACGACCTGGCCTTCGCGACCGCGGGCCGGTACCTCGACCTGGCGAACCTGGCGCCCGTGCACGGCGTCGAGCCGGCGAAGTACACGGTGGGCCTCGGCCAGGACCGGATGAGCGTGTGCGCCCCCGACGAGGACGTCGTGACGCTCGCCGCCGCGGCCGCGCTCCCCCTCGTGGAGGACCTGTCCGACGACGAGCGGGCCGCGATCCGCACCGTCCTGCTCGCGACCGAGAGCGGCATCGACCAGTCGAAGTCGGCCGGCGTGTACGTGCACCACCTGCTCGGCCTGAACCCGGCCGCGCGCGTCGTGGAGCTCAAGCAGGCCTGCTACTCCGGCACCTCCGCGCTGCAGATGGCGCTGGCGCTGGTCGCCCGGAACCCGGAGCAGAAGGTGCTCGTCATCTGCTCCGACGTGGCCCGCTACGACGTCGGGTCCTCCGGCGAGCCGACGCAGGGCTGCGGCGCCGTCGCGATGCTGGTCACCGCGAACCCGCGCCTGGTCGCGATCGAGCCGGTCTCCGGCCTGCACACCACCGACGTCATGGACTTCTGGCGGCCGAACTACCGGACCACCGCGGTCGTCGACGGCCGGCTGTCGCTCCGCGCGTACACCGACTCGCTGGCCGGCGCGTGGCAGGACTTCCGCGCCCAGGGCGGCGCCGAGTTCGGCGAGATCGACGCGTTCGTCTACCACCAGCCGTTCACCAAGATGGCGGTGAAGGCGCACGCGCACCTGACCCGCCTGGCCGGCGCCCCGCGCGACGCCGAGGTGATGGACGCGCAGATCGCCGACACCCTCCGGTACAACCGCGAGATCGGGAACTCCTACACCGCGTCGATGTACATCGGCCTGGCGTCGCTGCTCGACCACGCGGCGGACGACCTGGGCGGCTCGCGCATCGGGTTCTTCTCCTACGGCTCCGGCGCCGTCGGCGAGCTCTTCACCGGCGTCGTCCAGCCCGGGTACCGCGCGCACCTGCGCGCCGCCGCGCACCGCCGGCTGCTCGACGAGCGCGACGAGGTGTCGCACGCCGAGTACCTGCGGATCGTCGCGCCGGTGAACCCGGTCGACGGCGGCGACCACGACGTCGAGCGCCTGACCCGCGGCCCGTTCCGGCTCGCGGCGATCACCGGGCACCAGCGGATGTACGAGCGCACCGAGACGGCGGCGACCGCGGTCGCCTGACGACGAGACGCCGCCCGGACCGGGCGGCGGTCGTCGTGCCCGCCTACTGGTACGTCACCAGGTCCGGGACCGGCTGCACCGCGTAGGTCTGCGCCGGGTCCAGCATCGGCGTGTCCTCGTCGTAGAAGTTCTTCCAGCCCCAGTGCACGTCCGGCGCGCCCTGGTGCAGCGTCGCCCAGGTGCCGGCCTTCGCGGGCTGCGACCCCTGGCCGTCGGCGTGGATGATCATGGCCAGCTCGTCGTGCCCGGTGTGCAGCCGCTCGCGGTCGGTGATCATCCGGAGCGAGAACTGGTGCAGCAGGAACATCTTCTGCGGCAGCTGCCGGTCGCGGGTGTACGTCGCGAGCCAGTCGGCGGTGGCGTTGACCTCGTCGATGCCGACCGACCCGATCTGGCGCAGGTGCACCTGGTCGGGCGCGAGCCGCCACTCGGGGTCGAGCGCGAGCCCGACGTGCGGGTAGGCGAGCAGCTCGGCGTACTGCTGCGCCTGCGTGAGGAAGTCGGTGCGGCCGGGCTGCAGGTCGAGGACGACCGCCTGTCCCGCCGCCTGCGCGGCCTCGACGATCGGCCGCAGCTCGTCGACCGGCCGCGCGCGCGAGTACGAGCCGTCCGGCTCCGGCGCGGCCGACGCGATGGTCGCGATGACCTCGAGCGTCGGCACCACGGTGTCGGAGGTGAGCGACCGGTACGGGGCGGCGGTCTGCTCGGCGCGGGCGATGGTCGCCGGGACGTCCTGCTCCCCGAGCACGCCGAGCGCCGCGGTGCCGGGCGTGCCGTACAGCGCGACGTAGCGCTTGCCGTCCACGCCGGGCGCCGACCCGGGGTCCGGGAACACCAGCTGGCCGCCGCCCGGCAGCTCGACGCCCGTCGAGGCGCTGGCGACGCGGGGACCGAGCCGGGCGGCGTCGCCGAACGACGACCCGACCGCGACCACCGTCTCCACCCCCGTGAGCGCTTGCACCGCGGCGGAGGTGGCCCGGGGGTCGGCGCCGGGCACGTCGACGACCGGAAGGCCAGCGGCCCGGGCGGTCGCGGCGGCGACGGCGGTGCCCGCGGGGGCGGCGTGCGTGTCGACGAGGAGGGCCGCGGCGTCGGCGGGCGCGGGAGGCTCGATCGTGGTGGTGGGGAGACCGAGCACGTCGTCCTGGCCCGGGGTGGAGGCGGCGTCGGCCGTGGCCTCCGCGTCGCTCGCCCCGGCGCCCGGGGTCCCGGTCGGCGACGCCGTCGGGGCGGCTCCGTCGCCGGACCCCGCCGCGGCCCGCAGCAGCGCCGGCTCCGGCCCGGTGAGCGCCGCGACGGCCGCGACAAGCCCGCCGTCGTCCACCTCCTGCTCCTCCCCCACGGCCAGCCCGAGGTCGGCCGGTGCGGGGTCCGCGGCGTCGACGCCGTAGGTCCGCAGCCCGTCCGGGAGGTCGGCGGCCAGCGCGGCGCGCCCGTCGGCGTCGTCGTCGACCACGACCACGTCGGTGGTGCCGAGGCGGTCGAGCTCGTCGGCCACGCCCGCGCTCGCGACCAGCACCGGCGAGCCGAGCGCGACGGCCGCCGTGGCGGCGGGGGCGACGACGCCCGGCGTCTCGTCGGCGACCAGCACCGCCACGGGCGCCTCGGCGAACAGCGCGGCGCTCACCGCGAGCGCCGTGCCCGCCGCCGTCCCGTCGGGGACGACCGTGGTCGGGGCCTCGGGCAGCGTCACGGCCGACCGCAGGGTGACGGCCGACGGCGACGGGTCGGGGGTGGCGCCGTCGGTGCCCCCGCCGGTGCAGGCGGCGAGCAGGCCGAGGGCGGCGAGCGCGGCGACGGGACGCCAGGCGCGGAGCGACAGGGGCCGGTGCGGACGGGTCGGGCGGGCGGGTGCGGCAGGCACGGCTCTCCGGGGCCGGGGACACGGGGACCCCGCCACTGTAGGCAGGCCCACCGACGCCCGGCGAGGCCGCGGGCCGCCCCGACGACCCGCGGGGCGGCGCGGGCGCTCCGGGTCGGGGATGATCGGGGCATGACCCCCGAGAGCGCCCAGCAGGAGTTCAGCACCGCCGGCGCGTACGTGACCAGCGGCGAGGAGTTCGTCCGCGACCAGAGCTACATCACCACGCGGATCACCGCCGACGGCCGGGACGGCTACCCGGTCGAGCCCGGCCGGTACCGGCTCGTGGTGTCGCGGGCGTGCCCGTGGGCGAACCGGGCGATCATCGTCCGCCGGCTGCTCGGGCTCGAGGACGCGATCTCGCTGGGCGTGTGCGGGCCGACGCACGACTCCCGGTCGTGGACGTTCGACCTCGACCCGGGCGGCGTCGACCCGGTGCTCGGCATCCCGCGGATCCAGGACGCCTACTTCCGGCGGTTCCCGGACTACCCGAAGGGCATCACGGTCCCGGCGATCGTCGACGTGCCGTCGGGGGCGGTCGTCACGAACGACTACGCGCAGCTGACCCTCGACCTGTCGACCGAGTGGACCGCGTACCACCGGGAGGGCGCGCCCGATCTGTACCCCGAGCACCTGCGGGACGAGATCGACCAGGTCGCGCGGAAGGTGTTCACGGACGTGAACAACGGCGTGTACCGCTGCGGGTTCGCCGGGTCGCAGGAGGCGTACGAGCGCGCGTACCGCCGGCTGTTCTCGCGCCTGGACTGGCTGTCGGAGCGGCTGTCGACCCAGCGGTACCTGGTCGGCGACACGCTCACCGAGGCCGACGTCCGGCTGTTCACCACGCTGGTCCGGTTCGACGCGGTCTACCACGGGCACTTCAAGTGCAACCGCTCGAAGCTGACCGAGATGCCGGTGCTCTGGGCGTACGCGCGGGACCTGTTCCAGACCCCGGGGTTCGGCGACACGATCGACTTCGACCACATCAAGCGGCACTACTACGTGGTCCACGAGGACATCAACCCGACGCAGATCGTCCCGGCCGGCCCGGACCTGCGCGGCTGGCTGACCGCGCACGGCCGGGAGTCCATGGGCGGCCGCCCGTTCGGCGACGGCACCCCGCCCGCCCCGGTCCGCGAGGGCGAGCGGGTAAACCCGGCCCACACCGCGGAGGCGATGGCGGGCTGACCCCGGCGCCGCCGCGCTGCGCGAGGTCGAGGGTTCCGCCCGCCGGACCCGCCGGAAACCCTCGACCTCGACGGAAACGCTCGACCTCGCCCGAGCGCCGGGCCGCGCCTACGCGGCGACCGGGCGCACCCGGACCACGTTGCGCCACGGGTCGTCGAACGTCACCGTCGCGCCGTCGTCGCGCACCGCGACGCCGTGCGCCGCGAGCCGCTCGCGCAGCGCGCCCACGTCGTCGGTCCCGGGCACCACCAGGGTGACCTCGCCCAGGCCCAGGCTGCTCGCCCGCGGCCCGGCGCCGGCCGAGTTCCAGGTGTTCATCGCCATGTGGTGGTGGTACCCACCGGCCGAGACGAACAGCGCGCCGTGCCACTCGGCCATCACGTCGAAGCCGAGCGCGTCGACGTAGAACGCCCGCGCCCCGGCCACGTCGCCGACCTGCAGGTGCACGTGCCCGACCACCGGCCTCCCGGCCGGCGCCGCGAGCGCGGCGTCGGTGACGTGTCCCTGGATGAACTCGTTCGGGTCGAGCCGCAGCGAGTCCATGAGGACCCGGCCGTTCTCGTCGTAGCCCCACAGGTCGCGCGAGCGGTCCCAGTACAGCTCGACGCCGTTGCCCTCCGGGTCGGTCAGGTAGAACGCCTCGGAGACGAGGTGGTCCGCGCTGCCGACGTAGGTGCGGGGCGCCCGGGCCGCCACCGACGCGAGCGTCGCGGCCAGCGCCTCCTGGGTGTCGAACAGGATCGCCGTGTGGAACAGGCCCGCCTGGCCGCGGCTGGTCGGCGGCAGGTCCGGCGTGTGCCGGAGCACCATCAGCGGCTGGGTCCCCCGCCCGAGGACGACGACGTCGGACCGGCCGACACCCTCGATGCGCTCGTCCGGGCGCTCGACGACCTGCAGGCCGAGCACGTCGCGGTAGTACCGCAGCTGCAGGTCGAGGTCGCCGACCAGCAGGGTCACGGGGCCCATGGCGGTGTCGGCGGCGAGGCGGTCGAGGGCGGGGCGGGGGTCGGCGGTGGTCATGCGGAGCATGATAGTTGAGGCTTCAACGGTTGTCGAGACACGCGTCGACGTCCGGGCGTGCAGGGACCGCACGACCGGGCTCCGGTCGTGCGCGGGCCCGCGCCGTCAGCCCCGGCGCTGCAGGTCGTTGCGGCCGAAGTCCGTGAGGAACCGCGGCCCGCGCTCGCGCAGCTCCGCCTCGTAGTCGCCCGCCCAGCCGCGGTACGGCACCCGCGCCAGGCCGTCGTTCGCGAACCGGGCGTCGTCGGTGACCTCGGACTCGCAGAACGCCGGGATCTGCAGGTCGGTCACCGGGCCCGAGCGCTCGCACTCGGCGACGACGAGCGGCGCGTTCGCCCCGCCGAACACGTCGACCACCCAGCCGTCGGCGCCCAGCCACACGGAGTACCGGTTCTTCACGATCCGGTGCCCGCCGCGGCGGATCATCTCGGTGCCGACGACGACGTCGATCTCCCGCTCGGCCTCGTAGCGGGTGCCGACGTTCATCGGGCCCTTGAGCGTGACGGCGCAGAACTCGAACCGGTCGCCGACCTCCTCGAGCACGTCCAGCGGGTCGGCGTCGGGGCCGAGCGGCAGCCGCAGCCCGGAGGCCTGCACCCGGAGCCGGAGCGCGTACCCGTCCTGGGCCAGGAAGTACGACTGCACGATGAGCACCGGGTCGGGCTCGGACAGCAGCTCCATGGGCGGCGTCCGCACGAAGAACCGGCGCTCGAACTCGAAGTCGCCGTACCCGGTGTCGCTCACCACGCCCTCCTCGCGCCGGCGTCCGGCGGGGGTCCCGCCGCTGGTCCGCTGCGGGTCACGGTACGCGACCGGCCCGCGCGCGCGGCGGAACCGGGCGCGGACGCGGCGCGAGGGGCGGGATCACGCCGCCGCGCCGAGGTCCATCCCGAGCGTCCGGCCCCACGCGTGCGCCTCGACCTGGCGGAACCCGACCCGGTCGTAGAACGCGATCGCCCCGGCGTTCTGCTCGGCCACCCCGAGGTGCAGCCCGGGCACGCCGCGCTCGCGCAGCGCCCCGGCCAGCGTCTCGATCAGCGTCCGCCCGAGGCCGCGGCCCTGGGCGCGCGGCAGCAGGTCGATGTGCAGGTGCGCCGGGTACCGGTCGGTGACCGCGGGGTCGTACCGGCCCCCGTCGTGCACGGTGCCGAGCAGCTCGTGGTCCCGGTAGCCGGGGACCTCGGGGCGCCGCGGGTACCGCTCCCGCAGCGCGGGCCACCACGCCTCCTCCTGCCAGCGGGCGAACGCCTGGGAGTCGGCGGTGCCGACGACGTAGCCGACGACGCCGTCGTCGTCGGTGACCACCCAGGTCAGCGACGGGTCCGCGACCGGGTACGGGCCCGCGTACACGTGCCCGAGCAGGTCGGGGTCCCGGTACACGGGCGTGGCGTCAGTCCCCGCGTCGCCCGTCAGCAGGCACACGCGGTACATCCCCGGCAGGTCGCACGTCGCGAACGGTCTCACCCGCATGGCCAGCGACCCTACCGGCCGGGTCCGACGTGGTGGGAGACCCCGCGCGGGGCGTCCGGTCCCGCACCAGCAGCACCCCGCCGAGCACCAGCACCCCGCCGACGACCTGGGCAGCGCCGAGCGCGTACCCCGTGGCCGCGCTGATCAGCACCGTGAACACCGTGATCAGGTTGAGGTACGACCCGGCCTCGGCGGGCGGCACCCGGCGCAGCGCCAGGTTCCAGAGCAGGTACGACCCCACCGACGGCAGCACCGCGATGACGACCAGCGCGACCGTGGCGTCCCGGCCCGACGGCCAGTGCACGTGCCCGGTCACGGCGAACGGGGCCATCACCACGGCGGCGATCGCGGCCTGCACGGCGGTCGACGCGATGGGCGGCACGCCCGCGAGCCCGCGCCCGCCGATCGTGTACACGCTCCACACGACGATCGCCCCGACCATGAGGAGGTCGCCGACGTTGAGCTCGAGCGAGGTCAGAGCGCCGAGCCGGCCGCCGGTGAGCACCACCAGCACGCCGACCAGCCCGACCAGCATCCCGGCCACGGCGCGCCCGGACGGCGCCCGGCGCACCACGGCGGCGCCGAGCAGCGCGATCAGCGCCGGGTTCAGCGCGTTCACCAGCGACGCGTTCACGGACGAGGTGTGCTGGAGGGCGGTGTAGACGAACAGGGCGTACCCGACCATGCCGAGCAGCGCGAGGACGACCTGCCGCGGCCAGGTGCGCAGCACCGCGCGCCAGTCCGGCCGCTCCACGACCTGCGCGATCACGGCGAGCGGCACGGCCGCGAGCGCCCAGCGCAGCGCGGTCAGGCTCACCGGGGTCATCTCCTGCACGGCGACCGCGCCCAGCACGTAGTTCCCGGCCCAGAACAGCGTGGCGCCGACGAGGGCGAGCACGGGTCCGGTGCGGGCGGGGAGAGGCACCCGCGGAGGATACGCGGCTCACCCGCACGCCCTGTTACCTCCGGCGACGCGCGTGCCGACACCCTGGGCATGGGCAGGTCCGAGGCGCGGGCACCCCGGCTCTACGCGACCCGGGGCCACCTGGCCTGCGCGCTGGGACTCATGGCGGTGCTGGTCCTCGGCGGCGGGCTGTTCCCGCTGAGCCCGCGGTCCCCGGTGGGTCTGTGGTTCGCGGCGTCCGCGCTGCTCGGGGCGCTGGCGGTCGGCGTGCTGGTGGTGCCGGCCCGCCGCTGGACGATGCCCGCCGCGCTGGCGGTGGGCCTGCTGGGGGCGGGCGTGCTGCTGGCGTCCTGCCAGACGGCCGAGGGGCTGGTCGTGCTGTCCATCGGCGTGATGTCCGCCGCGCAGTACGCCGCCTACGCGTTCCGCACCCGGGTCGCCGCGCTGCTCGTCGCCGAGGCGATCGCGGCCGTGACCGTCGGGATGGTGCTGGCACCCGCGCCGTTCCACGCGCTCACCTGGCTGGTCGTCGTCATCATGACGGTCGCCAGCACCTCGCTGCTCGGGAACGTCACGCACTGGCTCCGCCGGCACGCGACCACCGACGACCTCACGGGCGCGCTGACCCGGGCCGCCGTCCTGGAGCGCCTGGAGACCCGGCTGCGCGAGGCCCGCCGGACGGGGGCTCCGCTGGCCGTCGTGTCCGCCGACGTCGACGACTTCAAGGCCGTGAACGACACCCGCGGCCACCTCGCGGGCGACGACGTGCTGGTCGAGCTCGTCGCCTCCTGGCGGGGACCGGCGGCCGGCCGGGCGGTGGTGGGCCGGGTCGGCGGCGACGAGTTCGTCGTGGTGCTGCCGGGCCTCGACGCCGCCGCGGCCCGGCGCTGGGTCGCCGACGCGCGCACCCGGTGCGCGACCCCGTGGAGCGCGGGGATCGCCGACGCCCGCCCCGACGACACCGTGCGCGACCTGCTCGCCCGCGCCGACGTCGCGCTGTACGGGGCCAAGCGGGACCGGCACGTGGGTCGTCCGCCCGCGACGCCGGCGCCGGGCGCGCACCCCGGCGCGCCTCCGGGACCGCGCCCGGGACCGCACCCCGACCCGCTCCCCCACCAGGGCCGCTGACCTTCCGCGGACGGCCCCACCGGTCGCATACTGCACCGGGGTGGGGGCGACCGCCCGAGGCACGGACCGAGCGGAGCACGCGCATGGGGGCCGGACCCGGCACGCCCGAGGTGACCGTCGTCGTCTGCACCCGCGACGGCGCGGGCCGGCTGCGCCCGACGCTGGACCACCTCGGCGCCGCGCTCGACGAGGCCGCGCGGGCCGACCTGCCGGCGGAGGTCGTCGTCGTGGACAACGGCTCGACGGACGCGACCCCCGCGGTGCTCGCCGACGCCGCCCGCCGCGACCCGCGGCTGCGCGTGGTCGCGGAGCCGCGCCCCGGCATCGCCCGCGCGCGGAACGCGGGCGTCGCCGCGGCCACCGCGCCGGTCGTGCTGTTCACCGACGACGACGTGCACGTCCCGCCGCACTGGGTCCGGCGGATGGCCGAGCCGCTGCGTCGCGGGGAGGCCGACCTGGTCGGCGGGTCGGTCGCCCTCGCGCCGCACCTGGGCCGGCCGTGGCTGAGCCCCGCGCTCGCGTCCGCCTACTTCGCCGTCGTCCCGGAGCCGCCCGCCGTCGGCCGCGAGTTCGCCGCCGCCAGCATCGGCACCACCCGGGCGGTGCTGGACGCCGTCCCGTTCGACGAGTCGCTCGGCACCGCCCGCTACCCCGGCGCCGAGGACACCGTGTTCCGGCTCGACGTGCTCGCCGCGGGCTTCCGGCAGGGCGCCGTCGCCGGCGCGACCGTCGAGCACCACCCCGAGCCCGAGCGCCTCGACCCGGCGCGGCTCGCGCGGCAGGCCACCGGGCGCGGGCGGGGCGAGGCGTACCTCGCGCACCACCTGCTCGGGAAGCGGCCGGCCGCGGCGGAGTCGGCGGCGAAGCTGGTGGCGACGTGGGGCCTCCTGTCGGGGCGGCGGCTGCGCGCGGCGCTCGCGGGCGCGGGCCGCGCGGGCGGCCCGGCCGGCGCGGGGGCCGAGGTCGACGAGGAGCTGCTGCGCCTGCGCCGCCGGGTCGCGTTCCACCGGGAGCTGCTGGCCCTGCGCCGCGCGACGCGCCGCCGCGTCCCGTCCTGAACCCCACCCGGTTCTCGCACCGGCACCCGATCGATCGGGTGGCACCGCGACGATCGGGTGGCGATCAGGAGTCCCGGCGTCAGACGACGAAGCGGGTCGGCCCCTCCGGCGCCAGCGCGTGCGCGACCCGCGCCACCATCTCGTCCGACATCGCCGGCATCGCGTCCACCGGGAACCACCGCGCCTCGGTGTTCTCGCCGTCGCCCGGCCCCGGCTCCCCCGACACCCAGCGGAACCGGAACGTCAGGTCGAGGTACTGGGAGCGGTCGCCGTTGGCGTACTCCATCGGCGGCAGCGTGTGCACCCACGCCAGCCGCTCCGCGACCGCCACCACCTCGGTCTCCTCGAGCACCTCGCGGGCGCCCGCGACCGCCGGCTCCTCGCCCGGGTCGATGATCCCGGTGACCGGCGTCCAGGCGCCGTTGTCGGCCCGGCGGACCAGCAGCACCTCGTCGCGGCCGTCGGCCCCGAGGCGCACCACGACGGCGCTCACCCCCGACAGCCAGAGCAGGTCGTGCCCGATGCGGGCGCGGAGGTCGAGGACGAAGTCAGGGGTCGGCACGCCCCCGATGCTAGGTGCCCGAGGCCGCCACCTGGGTGGACGTGGCGGTCCCACCGGGCGCGCGGGCCGTGGCCGGTGCTAGCGTCCGGCGCCGATGATCACCACGCTGCGCGCCGCGCTGTCCCTCGTCATGCTCGCCGGCTTCTACGTCGTCGCCGTGGGCCTGGCGGTCCTCCTGGGCTGGCTGAGCGTGCTCGCGTTCAGCACCGACCACGTCCGGGGCGCGGGCTACCTCGCGATCTTCGCCCTGGTGCTCGTCTTCGGCATCGTCTCCGCCCTGTGGAAGGTCGCCCGCGCGAAGGCGGCCCCGCCGCACGGCGTCGAGGTGCCGCCGCAGTCCGCGCCCGAGCTGTGGACCGTCGTGCGCGAGCTGTCGGCCGCCGCGCACACCCGCGCGCCCGACGAGATCCGCCTCGTGCCGGAGGTCAACGCCGCGGTGTCGGAGGAGGCCCGGCTGCTCGGCCTGGTCGGCGGCCGGCGCCGGATGTACCTCGGCGTGCCGCTCGTGCAGGGGCTCGACGTCGCGATGCTGCGCTCGGTCCTCGCCCACGAGCTCGGCCACTACTCGCGGAACCACACCCGGCTCGGCCCGCTCGCCTACCGCGGGCGTGCGGTCGTCATGGCGACGGTCCAGGCCACGGCCGGCTCGGTCGTCGGGTGGCTGCTGATGGGCTACGCCTGGCTGTACATGCTGGTCTCCGCCGCCGTCAGCCGCCGCCAGGAACTCGAGGCCGACGAGATCAGCGTCGCCGTCGCCGGGCGCGCCGTCGCCCAGCAGGCGCTGCGCGAGGTCGAGGTCGTCTCGGCCGCCTGGGCGCACTACACCGGGGTCTACGTCGCGCCGGCGTTCGAGGTCGGGCTCGCCCCCGCGGCGCCGGCGTTCTTCGGCGGCTTCGACGCGCTGCTGGCCGCCCGCTCCGACGAGCTCGCCGACCTGCGTCGTCAGGACCCCGACGCGACGCAGTCCCGGTGGGACAGCCACCCGTCGCACGCCGCCCGGATCGCCGCGATGGACCGGATGCCCGACGTGCACCGCGCGCGGGACACCCGCCGCGCCACGCTGCTGGTGCCGGGCTTCTCGGACGCCGCCGCGATGGTCGCCGAGGGCTCGCTCCGGTTCGAGGACCGGCCGCGGCTCGACTGGCCCGCGCTCGGCGCCGCGGCCACCACGCGGAACCGGCAGCGCCTCGCGGACGGCGTGTACCGGGCGGCTGCGCGGCTCGCGGGGCTGCCGCGGGCGACGCTGGCGACGGTCCTCGGCCTCGTGGCGCAGGGCCGGGGGCCGGAGCTGGCGCTCGAGCTGGGCCTGGCGCCGTCCGCGCCGGACCCGGCCGGTCCGCTGCCCGGGGCGGGCCCGGTCGGCACGCCGTCCGCGCCGGTCCCGGCTGGTGCTCCGGCCGCGCCGGGCCCGGTCGGAACTCCGGCCGCGCAGCCCACCCCGGGGACCGACGCCGACGACGCCGGCACGCTGGTCGACGCGCTCGAGGTCGTCGTACGCTCCGCCGCGGTCCAGGCCGGCATCGCCCGCTGGGAGCAGCCCTGGCTCGGCGGGCCCCGCCTGGTCGACGCGGCCGGAGAGGCGATCGACCCGCGCCCGCTCGCCGTGCTCGCCGCAGACCCGCGCACGGTCGCGGACGCCCGCGCGCACCTCACCGCGCTCCGCGTCGACGTGGACCGCGCGGGCCAGGAGTCGGCGCAGGCCGACGCGCTCGGGGCGTCGCTGCTCGCGGGCGTCGCGTCGGTGTCGGTCGACGGCGCCCGGCACGACGTGCTGGTGCTCGACGAGGGCCTCGTCCTGGTGCCCGCGCCGCGCCGGGGCTCGGGGCGCAAGCGGCTCGCCGCGCTGGTCGAGGGCGCGTCCGTCGGCGAGCTCGCCGCCCGGTACCGCTACCTGCCGTTCGAGGAGGTCGCGACGGCGAAGGTCCGGGGCAAGGTCCCGCTCCGGGCGACGCTCGTGCTGAAGCGCGGCGGCACCGTGCGGCTCAAGGGCCGGTACGGCGCGGACAAGCTCGCGGACAACTCCGAGGCCGTGCTCGCTGCGGCCGTCCTGTCCCTGCGCCGCACCCCCGCCAAGACCCGCGCCCGCGCCTGACCGCGCCGCCCGGCCCGCCGCCGCGCCGCGCGCCGAGATAGGACCGTCGCGCCGAGATAGGACACTGGGCGGTCCTATCTCAGCGC
This sequence comes from Cellulomonas sp. PS-H5, assembly GCF_019265565.1. Classification (NCBI taxonomy): domain Bacteria; kingdom Bacillati; phylum Actinomycetota; class Actinomycetes; order Micrococcales; family Cellulomonadaceae; genus Cellulomonas; species Cellulomonas sp. PS-H5. Next base: position 19,986 of record NZ_JAHVCI010000041.1, on the reverse strand, counting down.
GGAGGTCCTATCTCGGCGTCGAGGGCGCGGCACGCGCGCCGCGCGCCCGCCCGGCTCAGCCCCGCGGGACCTCGTCGCGCCAGGAGTGCTGCGGCTCGAAGCCCAGCAGCGCCCGGGCGCCGTCGATCGCCAGCAGCGTCTCGTGCGTCCCGAGCTCCTTGCGCACCGGGACGCCCGGGAACTCGGCGGCCAGCAGGTCGGCGGACGGGGTGTCCATGATCGTGTCGGCCGCGGCGATGATGACGTTCTGCGAGCCGGTCGTCTCCACCTCGAGCGCGAGCCGGAAGGCGGTCGCCGCGTCCCGCGCGTCGATGTAGCCCCAGAGGTTCCACCGCCGCGCCGCCGGGTCGTCCTGGAACGACGGCACCGCGGCATACGCCTCGGCCGGGAACACGTTCGACAGCCGGAGCCCGACGAACGGGATGCCCGACCACTCGGACACCTGCGCGGCGAGGTCCTCGCTCAGCACCTTCGACAGCGCGTAGGTCGTCGTCGGGTGCGGGAAGTGCGCCTCGTCGACCGGGGCGTACCGCGGCGGCACGTCGAACGGCAGCCCGAGCGTCGTCTCGCTCGACGCCCACGCGACCTTGCGCAGCCCGAGCCGCTGGGCGGCGAGGAACACGTTGGCGTTGGCGGCCATGTTGCGGTTGAAGGTGTCGGGCGGCGACTCCATCCCCGGCTGCGGGATGTTCGCCAGGTGCACGACCGCGGAGCAGCCCGCGAGCGCCTCGACGGCCTGCCCGTAGTCGGTGAGCTCGGCGCGGAGCACGTCCACCCCCAGCCCGGCGCGCTCCCCGAAGGGGCCCTGGGCGTCGGACGCCTGCACCCGGTACCCGTGCGCGAGCAGGTCCTGCACCACCGCGCGGCCCACCTTGCCCAGCGCGCCGGTCACGGCGACGGTCTCGGTCATGGCGGCATCCTCGCCCGGCCCGGCCGCGCCGTCCACCGCGGGGCCGCCCGCGGCGTCACCGCACCGGGAGCCCGACGACCTCCGGCGCGGGGTCCGTCGCGAGCCGCGCGTGGGTCTCCACGTCGAACCGCTCGTCGCCGTACCGGAGCTTCGCCCGCTCGACGCCCTCGGCCTGGTAGCCGGCCCGGGTCGCGACGCGGCAGGACGCCGGGTTGTTCACGCGGTGCCCGAGCTCGAGCCGGAACGTCCCCAGCTCGCGCACCGCCCACGCCGAGGCCCCGACGAGAGCCGCGGTCGCGAGTCCGCGGCCGCGGACGTCCGCCGCCAGCCAGTACGAGACCCACGCGGTGCCGTGCACGTCGTCGACGGCCCCGATCCCGACGTGGCCGACGGCGCGTCCGTCGACCGCCACCGCGAACCCGTACGACCACGGCCCGCGCGGCGCGAGGTGCCGGCGGATGTGCTCGGCCGCCGCGGCGTCCGTCGACAGGTCGGCACCGCCGGTCTGCCGGGCGAGGTCGGGGGCGGCGGCCACGACGGCGCGCAGCGCGCCCGCGTCGGCGGGGGTCCAGGGGCGGAGCTCGGCGGTCACCGGGTCGATGGTGGCACCGGCGCGGCCCGGCGTCACGGGGTTTGGGGCGTCCCGCCCCGCGGCCCCCGGTCGACCTCGCCCAGCACGCGGCGCCGCCCCGCCTCCCCGGCCAGCTCCGCCCGCGCCGCCGGTGTCGCGCGGTAGTGCTCGAGCGCCGCGATCACGGCGGAGGGGTCGACCGGGAGGGCAGGCCCCGGCACGTCGACGCACGGCTCGCCTGCCGCCGCCGCCGGCAGGAACCGCGCGCGCCGCCGGTGCCGCCACGACGCCGGCCGGGGCACGGGCAGCACCCGCACCACCGCCCACTGGTCGTCCTGCACCACCGCGATCTCGCGCACGTCGTCCCAGTCGAGCCAGGCGTCGCCGTCGAGCGCCGTCGTGCCGAGGCCCGCGGGGGTCAGCACCAGCCGCAGCGGGCGGGCCAGCTCGAGCAGCCGGTCCGGGAGCCCGAGCAGGACCGGCGCGACGACGAGCAGCGGCACCCACCACGCCCAGTGGTCGAGCGCGACGAGCGCGGCCGTCCACCCCACGCCCGCCAGCACCACGACCACGGAGACGAGCAGGGGCTGCCGGCGGAACATCGTCCGCCAGACGACCACGACGGCCGGCCGGCCCGCGACCTCCTCGACCCGCACCCGGTGCGTCGCCGGCCGCGGGACGTGCAGGTAGTTCCGGTGGAACGACCACGTGACCACCAGCCACGCGGCGCCGCCCGCCAGCGCGCCCGCGCTCCCGAGCGGCGCCCAGGCGCCCGGCGCGTCCGGGTCCACGAGCATCCGCAGCCCCGCCGCGCCCAGGGCCAGGGCGAGCGCCCCGCTGACCACGAGGACGCCCCAGTACACAGCGCGCGGCGAGGCGCCCACCGCGTCCAGCCGCCGCTCGTCCTCCCGCATCGCCCCCTCAGGGTGCCTGACGCGGCAGGCAGGACGGAAGCCCGCGGGCCGCCGTCACTCCCACGGGCGAGCGGCGAGCGCCGCCAGGTCGACGACCCGACCGCCCGCGACGACCGCCGCGCGCGGCACCCGCCGCACGAGCGCGTCCATCGGGTTCTCCGCGTCGAGCAGCACCACGTCCGCACGGGCCCCGGGCACCAGGTCGTGCACCTCGTCGGTGACGAACGCCGCGCCGTCGCGGGTCGCGATCTCGACCACCCGGACCAGGTCCTCGTCCCGCACCACGCCGCCGGCGCGCGCGTACTGCCAGGCGATGCCGAGCAGGTCGCCGTCGCCGTAGGGGCTCCACAGGTCGCGGATGCCGTCGGTGCCGAACCCGAACCGCACGCCGGTCGCGTCCAGCTCGGCGAGCGGCAGCTGCCGCATCCGCACCGGCGCGACCGTCGTCATCGTCACGCCGAGCGCACCCATCCGGTCCAGCAGGTCGCGGCGGCGCGCCGGGTCGACGTCGACGACCGCGAACCCGTGCGCCACGTTCACCTTGCCCGGCGCGATCCCGTCCCGCTCGACGCGGTCGAGGATCAGCTCGATCTCGAAGGCGCCGAGGTCGCCGGGCTCGTGCAGGTGGATGTCGAGCCCGCAGCCGTGCTCCGCGGCGATCCGGAACAGCCCGTCGAGCTGCCCCACCGGGTCGCGGTCGATCAGCGCCGGGTCCAGGCCGCCGACGTGCTCCGCGCCCGCGGCGGCGGCCCGGTCCAGCAGCTCCAGGACGCCGGGACGCCGCAGCACGCCGTCCTGGGGGAACGCCACGACGGTCAGCTCGACCGCCCCGTCCAGCGCCGCGGCCGCCTCGCGCACCGCCTCGATGCCCCGCAGGCCCACGCCCAGGTCGACGTCCACGTGCGTCCGGACCCGCGTCGTGCCGGTGCGCAGGTACTCCCGGAGCACCCGCTCGGCGACCGGGGCGCTCGGGATGCCGAGCTCGTCGCGGCGGGCGCGCTCGTGCGCGATCCGGCCCTGCGTGCCGCCCTCGCCGCCGTACGACTGCCAGGGCAGCCCCCACCAGCTCTTGTCGGCGTGCGCGTGCGTGTTCACCAGGCCGGGCAGGGCGAGCAGCCCGCGTCCGTCGACGACCTCGGCGCCCGGGGCGGCCTCTGCGGCGCCGGACGGCCGGACCCAGGCGATCCGGTCCCCCGCGATCCCCACGTCGGACGGCGCACCGCCCCACGGCCGCACGTCCCGGATGATCAGCGTCGCGTCGTCGAGTGCCACCGCGCCATCGTGCCACCGCCGGGGCGGCGCCCCGACCGCGCCGGACCGCTGCGGTCGCGCCCGCCCCCGGACCGACCTACCTTGCCCGCACCGGGACCGGTGCGGCGCCGCGCCGGCCCGGCCAGCACCGTCGACCCGCGACCGCCGGGCGACGCCGAGACGAGGAGCACCCCCCATGAGCACCTCCGAGGACCCCCGCGCGACGCCCGACCGCCCGGTCGCCCCTCCCCCGGACCGCCCGGCCGACCGCCCGGTCGCACCTCCCGCCGACCGCCCCGCCGACCGCGCGCCCGCCCACCACGGCGAGGGCGTCCACGTCGCCGCGGCCCCGGACGGCGACCGCACCGCGGACGCACCCGCCCTCGCCGAGGCCCGGGCCCACGACCGCCGGGCCGTGGTCGCGCGCGAGAAGGAGGAGTACGGCGGCATCAAGGTCGGCTCGGCGTTCTTCGGCTGGCTGACCGCCACCGGCACGGCCGTGCTGCTCACCGCCGTCGCCGCGGCGGCCGGCGCCGCGGTGGGCGTCGCCAACGACACCTCCGTCGGCGAGGCCGCGGACCAGGCGGCGTCCGACCCCACCACCATCGGGGTCGTCGGCGCGATCGTGCTCGCGGTCGTCCTGTTCGTCGCCTACTACTGCGGCGGGTACGTCGCGGGCCGGATGGCGCGGTTCGACGGCGCCAAGCAGGGCCTCGCCGTCTGGCTGTGGGCGGTCGTGATCGCGATCGTCGTGGCCGTCGCGGCCCTGGTGGCCGGCGACCAGTACGACGTCCTCGGGCGGCTGGACAGCTTCCCGCGCATCCCCGTCGGCGAGGGCGATTTGACCACCGGCGGCATCGTCGCGCTGCTGGTCGTCGCCGTCGTCAGCCTCGTGGGCGCGGTGCTGGGCGGGATCGCCGGCATGCGGTTCCACCGCCGCGTCGACCGGGCCGGGCTCGGGGGCTGACCAGAAGGGACCCCGCGCCGGTGCCCCGGCCCGGGGTCCCGGACCGGGGCCCCGCACGCCCTCTACGCTGCCTCCCGTGCCCGACGACGCCACGCCCCCGTCCCTGACCACCGACGCCCTGCGCACCCTCGTCGCCCCGGTGGGCGCCCTCGCGACGGCGGAGCGCCTCGAGGGCGGCCAGTTCGCCACCACCTACCGCGTCGGGCTCGCCGGCGGCGGGCGGGTCGTCGTGAAGACGGCGCCCGCGGACTCCCCCGGCCTGCTCACCCACGAGCGCGACCTGATCCGCACCGAGGCCGCGGTGTACGCGCTCGCGGCCGACCGTCCCGACCTGCTCATGCCCGCCCTGCTGCACACCGACTTCAGCCGCGAGGTCGTGCCGGGCGACGTCGTCGTCGCCGCGCACCTCGACGGCGTCCCGTGGGCGGCCGCCGGCTTCGGTGCCCCGGCGGAGGACCCGCGGGCCGCGCGCGCCCAGGCCGACCTCGGGGCGCTCCTGGGCCGGATCGGCACGGTGACCGGCGAGCGGTTCGGCTACCCGCACCAGCCGCTGCTCCAGGCGACGACCTGGCGCGCGGCGTTCACCGCGGTGGTCGGGGCGCTGCTCGCGGACGCCGAGCGCGGCGCCGTCCCCGGCATCCCGGCCGACCGGGTGCGCGCGGCGCTCGCCGCGCACGCCGGGGCGCTCGACGAGGTGACCGTGCCGCGGCTCGTGCACACCGACCTGTGGCCCGGCAACCTGTTCGTCGACCCCGCGACCGGGGCGCTGCTCGGCGTGATCGACCCGGAGCGCGCGCTGTGGGGCGACCCGCTGCTCGACCTCGTCGGGGCCGACCCGATGTGGGACGGGCTCCCCGCCGCCCTGGTCGGTGACCGGGACGTGACCTCGCCCGGCGCCGCCGCCCGGCTGCTGCTCGCCCGGATGTGGCTCGGCCTGGTGATGACGATCGAGGCCCCGATCCGGGGGTACCAGGGCGACTGGGTCGCGGGCTACGACGCGGCGAACCGCCGCTCGCTCGCCCGGGCGCTGGACGGGCTCGGGGTGTGACGCGGCGGGGCGGCCGCGGCACCCCGCGAACCGCCCCGCCCGGGCCGCCCGGTCCGCCCGCGCGCGTCAGCCCTTGACCGCCCCCGCCATGACGCCGGACACCAGCTGCTTCCCGGCGACCACGAACACCACCAGCAGCGGCGCCGCGACCAGGAAGACCCCGGACATCACCAGGCCGGTGTCGCTGGTGAACGCGCCCTTCAGCTGCGGCACCACGAGCGGCATGGTCAGCTGTGACCGCATCACCACCGACGGCCAGAAGAAGCTGTTCCACGACCCGACGAACGTGAACAGCGCGAGCGTGGCGGCGGCCGGCCGCGCCGCGGGCATCGCGATGGACCAGAACGTGCGGAACATCGACGCCCCGTCGACCCGGGCCGCCTCGACGAGCTCGAACGGCAGCGCCTCCTGCAGGTACTGGCTCATCCAGAACACGCCGAACGCCGTGACCAGCGTGGGGACGGTCAGCGCCGCGAGCGAGTCGATCCAGCCGAAGTCGTTCATCATGATGAACATCGGGATGGTGCCGACCTGCGCCGGGATCGCCATGGTGGCGATCACGGTCACGTAGAGCACCTGCCGGCCCCGGAACGTCAGCTTGGCGAAGCTGAACCCGGCGAGCGTCGAGAAGAACACCGTCGACGCGGTCACCGCGACCGCGACCAGCACGGAGTTCGCGAACGCCGTCCAGAAGTTGAACTGCGAGGCGGTGACCACCTCCCGGAAGTTCTCCAGCAGGACGAGCGTCGGGAACCAGGTCGGCAGGTCGCCGACCGCCCGGGCGATCTCCTGGCTGGTGGACGAGCCGTACATCGCCGCGGCGTAGAGCGGGAAGACCGACACCACGAAGACGACCAGCAGGAACAGGTACGACCCCCACCCGGGGCGGCGCCCCGCCGTGTCGTGCTGCCGGACGGGCCGGCCGCGGGCAGCGCGCTTCTGCGCGTACCGCACCGCCCCCTTGCCCGCGGTGTTCCCGATGTACCCGGTGCTCATCGGCTCGCTCCTTCCTGGACGTCGGCGTCGTGGACCGGCGCGTCGGGTGGTGGTCCGTCCCGGCCGGGTACGGCGGCCGCGGCGGCCTCGGGCCGGGTCGACGCCGCGGCGACCGCCCGCGCCCGCGCCACGGCGGCCCGGTGCTGCGCGCGCGTGACCCGCGGCGCCCGGGACCGCGACGACGAGATGGATCGGGTGAGCAGGAAGTTCACCAGGGAGAACACCGCGATGATCACGGCGAAGATCCAGCCGACCGCCGCGGCCTGGCCGAGGCGGTCCTGCCAGTCGCCGAACCCGAGCTCGTAGAGGTAGAGGACGACGGTGGTCCACTGGTTGTCGGCGCCGCCCTTGCCGCCGCCCGTCCCGCCGCCGTCGTAGAGCCGGACCTCGTCGAAGATCTGCAGCCCGCCGATGGTCATCGTCAGGGTCACGAAGATCATCGTCGGCCGGATGCTCGGCAGGGTGACGGAGAAGAACTGCCGGAGCCGGCCGGCCCCGTCCACGGTGGACGCCTCGTAGAGCTCCCGGGGCACGGCCTGCATCGCGGCGAGGAAGATCAGCGCGTTGTAGCCGGTCCACCGGAACACCACCATCGAGCCGATCGCCATGTGCGACAGCAGCCGGTCGGAGAAGAACGGCGAGTCCGACCCCGTGAGCAGGCCGAGCTCGTGGAGGTTCGGCACCAGCAGCCCGAACTGCCCGAACACCTGGCCGAAGATCATCGCGGTGGCCACCGGCATCACGACGAACGGCACGAGCACGCTCATCCGCCAGAACGTCCGCACCCGCAGGTTCTGGTCGAGCACGGCCGCGATCAGCAGCGCGAGGACCAGCTGCGGGACGGCGCCCCACAGGAAGATCGAGAACGTGTTCTCCAGCGACCGCCAGAACAGCGGCTGCCGGAGCACCCAGGTGAAGTTGTCGAGCCCGACGAAGTCGCCCATGCCGGCCCGGCGGTGCCAGTCGTGCACCGCGACGACCACGTTGAACAGGAGCGGGAACGCCCCGAACACGGCGAAGAGCAGGAAGAAGGGCGAGACGTAGAGGTAGGGCGAGACCTTGACGTCCCACCGCGAGAACCGCCGCCCCCACCCGACGCGGCGCGCGTCGGGCGGGACGGCCGACCTGGTCGACACGGGCCGCTCAGTCCGCGGTCTCGAAGCCGAGCGCGTCGAAGTCCGCGACCACCGACGCCCAGGCCTGCTCCGCGGTGGCGCTGTCCGACTCGACGAGCCGGATGCCGTCCGTGACCAGGGTCTGGATGCCCGCGAAGTTCTCGCCGCGGTACCCGCCGGCCGCCGCGTCGCCCGCGGCCGCGGCCAGGTCGCCGTAGATCTGGCCGACGCGCTGGTCACCGAAGAACGGGTTCTCGGCCTCGGCGATCTCCGGGGCGGACATCGCCTCGAGCTGCGACGGGAACTGACCGGTCTCGTCGAACCAGTCGATCGCCGCGTCCGGGGTGGTCAGGTAGTCGGCGAGCTCGATCGCCCAGGCGGTGTTCGGACCGGTCGACGGGACCGCGAAGAACGAGCCGCCCCAGTTGCCGCCGCCCTCGGGGAACGTGCTGGCGATCCGCCAGCCGTCGACGCCGTCGGCGTTCTCCGCGATGATCCCGGTCATCCACGCCGGGGTGACGACGCTCGCCCACTGCTCGTTCTGGAAGCCGGCGCCCCAGTCGGCGTGCCCGATCGCGATGCCGGCCGAGATGTCGTCCTCGGCGGCGTCCGCGAACATCAGGAACAGGTCCTTCACCTCGGTGTTGTCCGCGAGGTCGTACGGCAGGCCCGACTCCGGGTCCTCGAACGCCGCCGGCAGCAGGTTGATCGCCGCCTGGAACGCGTTGGTCAGCGAGTCGACGAAGTAGTTGTCGCTCACCGCGACGTACTCACGCCCCGCGTCGAGGAACGACTGCCAGGTCGCGTCGTCCCCGCCGATGAGCTCCCCGAACGACTCGGGGTCGGTGGCCAGCCCGGTGCCGGCCAGCATGTCCTGGTTGAACGCGATGGCCAGCGGGCCGATGTCGGTGCCGTAGCCGGTGATCGTGCCGTCGACCGAGCCCTGCTCGACCTTCCAGTCGACCCAGCGGTCCGGGACCTCCGGCAGCTCGGCCCAGTCCTCGGGCACGGCCATCATCTCGGTCCACCAGTCGAGCTCGACCAGGTGCACGTCCGACAGCCCGGCGCCGTCCGACGACAGCCCGTTGCGCAGCACGGTCTGCGCCGACGCCCCGTCGGGGAACCGGTTGACGACGACCTCGATGCCGGTCTCCTCCTCGAAGGAGTCCAGCAGCTCGGCGGGGAAGTCCATCCAGGCGGCGACGGTGAGCTTGTCGGGCTTGTTGTCCTGGCCGGCCTCCTCGGACGCGCCGCCGCCACCGCCGCCGCACGCGGCGAGGGCGAGGGCGGACACGGCGGCGAAGGCGACAGCGCCGGCGGACTTCGCGGTGATCCTCATCTGAGGTCCTCTCGTTTCTCCCGCGTCAGCGGGTGGTGGGGGCGGGGCTGATCGAGGCGACGGCCCAGGCCGGCAGCTCGAGGTCGATCGTCAGGACGCCGTCGTCCGCGACGGCGAGGGTGCGTCGGTCGAGGCCGTCGGCGACGGCGGCGAGCTCGGCGACGTCGCGGCGGCTGAGGTTGAGCGGCTCGCCGCGGCGGTGCCACTCCTCGGCGACGTTGCCGTGCTCCCAGTCCAGGAGCTCGACGCGGTACTCGGCGCCGGGCCGCAGGCCGGAGACGGTGTGCGCGACCCGGCGCGCGGGCCCCTCCCCGAGGTGGCGGCGTGCGGCGGCGTAGCTGGTCGCGCTGCCGACCGACCGGTCGCCCATCGAGTCGGGGTAGTTGAAGAACACCCCGGCGACGCCGCCGTCCGCGGTGGCGGTGAGGACGCCGTGCTCGTGCTGCGCGAGGATCCTCCTCCCGAGCCGGTTCAGCATCGCCATCGCGTGGAAGGTCGGCTTGTGCAGGCCCTGCTCGTTGACGAACCCGAAGCCGCCGTGGAACGGCCCGATGCCGCCGCCGCCCTCCTCGAAGACGTCGGTGAACGTCCAGTACGCGATCGAGTCCGCGAGGTCCTGGCACTGCAGGAACGCCCGGGTGATGTACGTCGCGGCGAACAGCGTGTCGTGCATGTGGTCCCGGCTGGACGGCGACGTCGACCACTCGGTGACGTGCACCTCCGCGTCCGGGAACGGGCTGGCGGCGAGCAGCTCACGCAGGTGCAGCAGGTCGTCCCGGGTGGCGTCGCGGTTCCGGCTGATGGGCCGGCCCACGCCCTGGGTGTCGAACGCGAAGTCCGTCGGGTACAGGTGCGTGGACAGGAAGTCGAGCGGCAGGTCGCGCTCGGCGCAGAACGCGATGAGCTCGTTGATCCACACCGGCTTCCAGGGCAGCGCGTCCGGGTCGTCGGACTCGGCGGTCGCGGCCTCGACCGACTTGTCGTGGTACTCGCCGTCGTAGCGGGCGTCCGCGACGAACACCGACGACGACGGCCCGCCGACGCGCAGCCCGGGGTCGATCGCCTTGAGGGCGCGGGCCGTGGCCTCGTACAGCGCGAAGTACTCGGACCGGGTGCCGGTCCAGAAGTGCGGGACCAGGTTGGGCTCGTTCCAGACCTCGAACGGCCACCGGCGGACCTCGTCGAGGCCGTACCGGTCGATCCAGTGCCGGACGGTGGTGGTGACCAGCTCGACCCAGGCACCCATGTCCGTGGGCGGGCTGCCGTGCGCCTTCCACCAGAACAGCGTCTCGGTGTCCCGCGCGAGCTCCCGGGGCATGAACCCGAGCTCCACGAACGGGCGGGCGCCCGCGTCGAGGATCGCGTCGAACACCTTGTCGACGTACGCGTAGGTGTAGACCGGCTCGGCCAGCGGCGTCGGCGGGCCGAACCCGCCGCCGTTCGAGGCACGGTACACGAACATGTCGTCGTGGAACACGCCGTGGAACCGCACGTGCCGGGCGCCCAGGACGCGGACCGCCTCGCGGAACTGGTCCTGCCAGTCGACGCGGAGCGCCTCGTTGGCGCGGCCCGCACCCAGGCACTCGCTCCAGACGTGCCGCAGCGGCAGGTCGGACGGCGGGAGGTGGTCGATCAGCAGGGTCGACGGCGGTGCCTCGACAGACACGCGGACCTCCTTCGGTCGGCGCGGGCGGCTCCGGTGCCACCCGCTGGCGTCGAAACGGTTTCGCAACCTGTATCGTGAGGCGACCGTAGGAGATGCACCGCCCTGAGCGCAACACCCCTGCGGATTCGCGCGCCGCCGTGACGGGACCGTTGTAGGATCGCGAAACAGTTTCGGGTCGAGGGAGAGCCATGACGAGTGCGGCCGGGCGGCGCGCCACCCTGTCCGACGTCGCGACGGCGGCGGGCGTGTCCAAGGCGACGGTGTCGAAGGCGCTCAACGGGCGCGACGACGTCTCGGACCAGACCCGCGAACGCGTCCTCGCGGCGGTCGCCGCCATCGGCTACCGCCCCGCACCGGGTCCGGCCCACCCGCACGACCGCCGCGCGCTCGCCGTCGTGTTCGACCTGCCGGCGTCGCCGTACATCCTCGGGGTGTTCCAGGGCTCGCTCGCGGCCGCGACCGATGAGCGCGTGGACCTGCTGACCCGGCTGGCACCCGACCGGGACGCCCGCACGCAGCCGGCGGTCGCCCGCGACTGGGTGGCCGACCTGCTCGCGGTCGGCGTCAGCGGCGTCGTCGGGCTCACGCTCTCCCGGCCGGACGCCCTCATCCGCGCGGCGGCCGACGCGTCCCTGCCGTTCGTGATGGTCGACCCGGTCGGGACCCGGGACCGCCACCTGGTCAGCGTCGGGTCGAGCAACTGGGACGGCGCCCGCGCGGCGACCGAGCACCTGATCGGCCTCGGCCACCGCCGCATCGGGTGGATCGGCGGCCCCGAGGACTCCGACGCGGCCCGCGAGCGCCTCTACGGCTACCGGGCCGCGCTCGACGCGGCGGGGATCGCGCCGGACCCGACCCTCGTCCGCTCGGACCAGTTCACCGTGGAGAACGGCACCCGGTACGCCCACGAGCTGCTCACGTCCGCAGACCCGCCGACGGCGATCATGGCCGCGGACGACGAGATCGCCGTCGGCGTGCTCGGCGCCGCGCACACGCTGGGCGTGCCCGTGCCGGAGCGCCTCAGCGTCTCGGGGTTCGACGACACCCCGCAGGCGGCGTGGACGACACCCCCGCTCACGACCGTGCACCAGCACCTCGGCGACATGGGCCGGATGGCCGTGCAGACGGTGCTCGCGATGGCGGAGGGCCGGCACCCCGCGTCCCCGCGGGTCGAGCTGGCCACGTCCCTGACCGTCCGCGCCAGCACGGGCCCGGCACCCGCCTGACGGGGCGCGGGGCCGACGCGGGCGCCCGGCCCGGCGTCACCCCGCCGGCGGCGCCGTCGACTCCCGCACGACCAGCGCCGTCGACAGCTGCACGTGGTGCGAGTCCACCCGCTCCCCCCGGGCCAGCTGCAGCAGGGTGCGCAGCGCGACGCGCCCCATCTCCACCACCGGCTGCCGCACCGTGGTCAGCGGCGGCGCCGCCGACGCCGCCGCGGAGCTGTCGTCGAACCCGACCACGGACAGGTCCTGCGGCACCCGCAGGCCGTGCCGCTGCGCGGACGCGAGGACACCGAGGGCGATCGAGTCCGAGGCGGCGAACACGGCGGTCGGGCGCTCGGGCAGCTCGAGGAGCTCGTCGCCGATCGCGAGCCCGGCCTCGAAGGTGTGCGCGCGGGACCGCACGAGGGCGTCGTCCACCTGCCCGTCGCCGGCGCGGACCATGCTCAGGTACCCCTGGAGCCGCTCGGCCGAGGGCAGGAACTCCGGGGCGCCGCCCGCGAACGCGATCCGGCGGTGGCCGAGCTCCAGCAGGTGCCGGGTGGCCTGCACACCGCCGGAGAAGTTGGTCGACCCCACCGACACCGTCGAGTCGTCCATCGGGTTCACGGGGTCGATGTGCACGGTGGGCACGCCGAGCGAGCGCAGCAGGTCGCGCTGCGCGACGGTGGGCTGCGTCGTGACGAGGACGACCCCCGCGCGGTCGCCGGCGGCCTGGCGCCGGATCCAGGCCGGCGACAGCGGGGCCGCGTCCCCGGTGGGCGGGCCGGCGTCGAGCACGTCGACGACGACCTCGATCCCCTGCTCCCGCGCCGACGCGACCACGCCCTCGAGCACCCGCAGGGCGTACACGTCCGCCAGCGTCCGGAACACCACGGTCACGCCGAGCGGGGCGACACCCGCGCGCGGGCCGGTCGTCGGCGCGTAGCCGAGGGACTCGATCGCCTCCTCGACCCGCCGCCGGGTCGCGCGCGAGATTCCGGGCCGGCCGTTCAGCACCTTCGACGCGGTGGAGGTGGACACGCCCGCGGCACCGGCCACCTGCTCGAGCGTGGGCCTGCGGGGTCCGGTCGTCGCCATGCCTGCCACGCTAGCGAAAGTCTTTCCGCGACGGAAGCGCGAGATCGGCCTTCCATGCGCCCGTTCCAAGCTCTAGGGTCGGCAGACCGACGCACCGGAGCGGAAAGTCTTTCGCGCGGCGCGCCGCCCGACCGCCCCGACCGAAGGACGACCCGTTGACCACGCTGCACGTCGCCGTGACCGGCTCCGACCGCGCGGACGGGAGCCCCGGCGCCCCGTTCCGCACCGTCCAGCGGGCCGCGCGCGCCGCGCTCCCCGGCGACACCGTGCGCGTGCACGCGGGCACCTACCGCGAGTGGGTGCGCCCGCCGCGCGGCGGCGTCGCCGACGACCGCCGGATCACGTTCGAGGCGGCGCCGGGCGAGCACGTGGTGATCACCGGCGCCGAGGTCGTCACCGGCTGGGTGCGCGAGCAGGGCGACGTGTGGCGCGCGGAGATCCCGCACCGCCTGTTCGGGGACTTCAACCCGTTCGACGAGCCGGTCGCCGGGGACTGGCTGCACACCCGCCCCGGCGAGCCGCTCGTACACCGTGGCGCCGTGTACCTGGACGGGCGGGCGCTGGACGAGGTGCACGACCGCGGCGCCGTCGACCACCCCGAGCGCCGCACGCACGTCCGGTACCAGTGGACCGCGCTCGACACCCCGCTGGTCGACCCCGACCGCACCGTGCTGGTCTGGTACGCCGAGGTCGGCGAGAAGGCCACGACCGTCTGGGCGAACTTCGGCGGCGCGGACCCGACCGCCGAGCTGGTCGAGGTGAACGTCCGGCCGTCAGTGTTCACCCCCGAGCGCGCCCACGTCGACTACGTCACCGTCCGCGGCTTCGAGCTCGCGCAGGCCGCCACGCCCTGGGCGCCCCCGACCGCCGACCAGCTCGGGCTCGTCGGCCCGCGCTGGGCCAGGGGCTGGGTCATCGAGGACAACCTGATCCGGGACTCGACGTGCGCCGGCGTCTCCCTCGGCAAGGACGCGGCGAGCGGCGACAACGATTCGTTCGTCCTCGGCGACAAGCCGGGCTACCAGTACCAGCTCGAGGCGGTGTTCACCGCCCGGCACCAGGGCTGGGAGCGCGAGCGGATCGGCTCCCACGTGGTGCGCCGCAACGAGATCCGCGACTGCGGGCAGAACGGCGTCGTCGGCCACCTCGGCTGCGCGTTCTCCACCATCGAGGACAACCACATCCACCACATCGGCACCCGGCACGCGTTCTCCGGGTACGAGATCGCCGGCATCAAGCTGCACGCCCCCATCGACGTGACGATCGCGCACAACCGCGTGCACGACACGACGCTCGGGATCTGGCTCGACTGGCAGGCCCAGGGCGCGCGCGTCACCCGGAACCTGCTCTACCGCAACATCCGGGACCTGTTCGTCGAGGTCGCGCACGGGCCGGCGGTCGTCGACCACAACGTGCTGGCCTCCCCCATCGCGATCGAGCTGCTCAGCCAGGGCACCGCGTTCCTGCACAACCTGGTGCTCGGTGTGCTGCGGGTCCAGCCGGTGCTGGACCGGGCCACGCCGTACCACGTGCCGCACTCCACGCAGGTCGCCGGGTACGCGTTCGTCTACGGCGGCGACGACCGGTACGCCGGCAACCTGTTCGTCGGCGCGCGGCACGGCGTCTACGGGCCGGACGCCCCGATGCTGCTGCCGGACTTCCCGCCGGAGTCGAACGGCACGCACGCCTACGACGGGGCGCCCGGCTCGTGGGCGGAGTACACCGAGCGCGTCGGCGTCGGCACCGGCGCGGGCGACCACTCGCGGTTCCACCTGGAGCGGCAGCCGGCGTACGTCTGGTCGAACGCGTACGCCGACGGCGCCCGCCCGGCCGCCCACGAGACCGGCGCCCGCGTCGTCGACGGGCCTGCCACCGTGCGGGTCGTGGACGAGGGCGCGGAGGTGCACCTGGAGCTCGACCTGCCCGCCGCGCTCACCGCGCCCCTCGTCGACGTCGTGCACCCGGACCTCGGGCACGTGCGGATCGTCGGCGCGGCCTACGAGCACCCCGACGGCACCCCCGTCGTGGCGGACCTCGACCTGGTCGGGCACCGCAAGGAGCCCGGCACCCCCCACCCGCCGGGCCCGCTGGCCCGCCTCCACGACGGCGCCGCGCGCGTCCGGGTCTGGTGATCGCGATGGCGCAGTTCTACGCCCCCGCCGTGACGGCGCTGCACGCCGACGGCACCCTCGACCGCGACGGCAACCTCGCCGTGTGGGAGCACATCCTCGACGGCGGCGTCGACGGGATCGTGCTCCTGGGCAGCACCGGCGAGTTCTTCGCCCTGCGGCCCGAGCAGAAGCGCACGCTGATCGACCTCGCCGTCGAGCACGTGCTGCCGCGCGGCGACCTGATCGTCGGCACCGGGTGCCTCCGGGTCGACGACACGGTCGAGCTCAGCAGGTACGCGCTGGACGCCGGGGCGCCCGCCGTGATGGTCGTCAGCCCGTACTACTTCGCGCTGGAGGACGCGGCCGTCGAGGCGTACTTCTCCGCGGTCGCGGACCAGGTGCCCGGCGACGTCTACCTGTACAACTTCCCCGCCCGCACCGGGTACGACCTGAGCCCCGAGGTGACCCGCCGGCTGCTGCGGCGGCACCCGAACATCGTCGGCTACAAGGACACCGTCCTCGAGGTCGGCCACACCCGGCGCCTGCTCACCGAGCTGCTCCCGGAGTTCCCGGAGTTCCGGGTGTTCGCCGGGTTCGACGAGAACCTGCACCACGTCGTGACGTCGGGCGGCGCCGGGGCGATCGGCGGGTTGGCCAACCTGTACCCCGAGTACTGCGCCGCGTACGTGCGGGCCGTCGACTCCGGGGACGCGGCGGCGATCGCCACGGCGCAGCGCCGCATCGACGTGCTCATGGGCGTCTACGCGCTCGGCGCCCCGTTCTTCCCGCTGCTGAAGGAGGGCATGGTCGGCCGGGGCGTCCGGATGGAGCACCACTCGACCGCCCCGCACCTGCCGGCCACGCCGGAGCAGGCCGAGGCGCTCGCCGCGCTGATGGCGACCGTCGAGGACCTGCCGTGACGTCCTGGGAGCAGCTGCTGGAGCCGCACGACGGCATCTACGCCCTGCGCTCGCACGCCGACGGGCCGTCCGGGCGGCTGCCACTCACCGCGCAGACGCTGCGCGAGTCGCCGAGCGGCGACGTCTTCGGCATGACGCAGAACGCCGGCATGGGCTGGCCCCGGGCGAACCTGCTCGGGCCGCAGGTGATGATCGTGTCCACCGCCGGCGGGCTGCGGTCCGAGTCCGGGGAGCCGATCGCGCTCGGCCTGCACTCGGGGCACTTCGAGCTCGTCGACCAGGTGCGCGCGGCGGCCGAGACCGTCGCGGCCGAGGGCGGGCTGCCGTTCGCCACGTTCGTCTCCGACCAGTGCGACGGCCGGTCGCAGGGCACGACCGGCATGTTCGACTCCCTGCCGTACCGGAACGACGCCGCGACCGTCATGCGCCGCCTCATCCGGTCGCTGCCGACGCGGTCCGCCGTCCTGGGCGTCGCCACCTGCGACAAGGGCCTGCCGGCGACGATGATGGCGCTGGCGTCAGAGCACGACCTGCCGACCGTCCTGGTGCCCGGCGGCGTCACGCTGCCCCCGACGCGCGGCGAGGACCTGGCGCGGGTCCAGACCATCGGCGCCCGGTTCGCGAACGGCGAGCTGTCGCTGGAGGACGCCGCCGAGGCCGGCTGCCGCGCCTGCGCCTCCCCCGGCGGCGGCTGCCACTTCCTCGGCACCGCCGGCACCAGCCAGGTGGTCGCCGAGGCCCTCGGTCTCGCGCTCCCGCACTCCGCCCTCGCCCCGTCGGGCGAGCCCGTGTGGGCCGAGGTCGCGCGGCAGTCCGCGCTCGCCGTGCTGCGGCAGCGCTCGCTCGGGCTCACCACCCGGGACGTCCTCACCCCCGAGGCGTTCGAGAACGCCATGGCCGTGCACGCCGCGATCGGCGGGTCCACCAACCTGCTGCTGCACCTGCCGGCCATCGCGCACGCCGCGGGCGTGGACCGGCCGACCGTCGCGGACTGGCTGCGCGTGAACCGCGCGGTCCCCCGCCTGGTCAGCGTCCTGCCGAACGGCCCCGTCCAGCACCCGACCGTCCGGATGTTCCTGGCCGGCGGCGCCCCGGAGGTCATGCTGCACCTGCGCGACCTCGGCGTGCTGCACCTCGACGCGCTCACCGCCACCGGCGAGACCCTCGGCACCGTCCTGGACTGGTGGGCCGGCTCCGAGCGCCGCGCCCGCCTGCGGCAGGTCCTCCGGGACCAGGAGGGCGTCGACCCGGACGACGTGATCATGAGCCCGCCCGCCGCCCGCCGCCGAGGGCTCAAGCCGACGACCGCCTTCCCCACCGGCAACCTCGCGCCCGAGGGGTCGGTCATCAAGTCCACTGCGATCGACCCGGCGCGCCTCGACGGGGACGTGTTCGAGCACGTCGGCCCCGCCCGCGTGTTCACGTCCGAGGCCGCGGCGATCGCCGCGATCAAGTCCCGCGCCGTCTCCCCCGGCGACGTCATGGTCGTCATGGGCGGCGGCCCGCTCGGCACCGGCATGGAGGAGACCTACCAGGTCACCTCCGCGCTCAAGCACCTCAGCTACGGGCGGGACATCTCGCTGATCACCGACGCCCGGTTCTCCGGCGTCTCCACCGGCGCCTGCCTCGGGCACGTGGGCCCCGAGGCGCTGGCCGGCGGGCCGATCGGGCGGCTCCGGGACGGCGACCTGGTCCGGATCCGCGTCGACGTCGCGGGGCTGGAGGGCCGCGTGGACTACGTCGGCACGGCCGACGCCCCGCTGTCCCCCGAGGAGGGCGCCGGGGTGCTCGCGGCGCGGGAGCCGCACCCCGGCCTCGCGCCGCACCCGCAGCTGCCCGACGACACCCGGCTGTGGGCGGCGCTGCAGGAGGCCAGCGGCGGGACCTGGGGCGGGGCGGTGTACGACGTGGACCGGATCGTCGAGGTGCTGCGGGCGGGGACGGCGGCGCTGGCGGAGCGGTAGGCCCGGACCCCGCACACCTGAGCGCCTCCGTGGTCCCAGGAACGACGAAGCGGGCGAGAGCTCATCGCTCTCGCCCGCTTCTGTTGTGGAGCTGAGGGGACTCGAACCCCTGACCCCCTGCATGCCATGCAGGTGCGCTACCAGCTGCGCCACAGCCCCGTGATCAGGCCTTCCGGCCGTCTCCCGTCCCGCTGAGCGGGCGTCCTGAACTCTAATCGAACCTGGCGGAAGATGCGAATCGGCTGGTCAGGCCGGATCGCGGACCTCCTCGTCCATGCCGCGGTCGGCACGGTCCGGGCCGGCGTTCCAGTCGGACGACGCGTGCACCGGGCCGACGTTCAGGGCCTCCAGCCGCCACGCCAGGCCGGAGCCCGGGCGGCCGGGCTGGACCTCCGCCCAGTGGGCGTTGGACATGCCGGAGACGCCCTTCCACTCCGCCGGCAGGCCGAGCAGGCCGACCAGGCCGAGGGTGATCGCGGCGCCGTGCGACACGACGACCAGGGTGTCGTCGGTCTCCAGCGCGCCCGCCTGCTCCTCGATCGCCCGGACCATGCGGGCCTGGACCTCGGCGCGGGTCTCAGCGCCCACGCGCTGCGGCTCGCGGCCCGCGCGCCAGGCGGCGTGCTGCTCGGGCCAGCGCTCGGCGATCTCCGCCGAGGTCATGCCCTCCCAGTCGCCGAACGACCGCTCCCGGACCCGCGGGTCGGTGTGCACGGGCAGGCCGGTGCGCGCCGACAGCGCCTCCGCCGTCGACCGCGCGCGGCCGAGGTCGGAGGCGATGATCCGCGTCGGTGCGTACCGGCTGGCGAGGGCGGCCGCGGCCGTCTCGGCCTGCCAGACGCCCACGTCGTCCAGCGGGATGTCCGACTGACCCTGCAGGCGCGCCGCGGCGTTGTGCGCGGTGCGCCCGTGCCGCCAGAGGACGACGCGCCCGGCGGTCACTCCCCCGCCTCGTCGCCCTCGGGCGTGCCGTGCACGTCGGCCGGCAGCTCGATGACGGGGCAGTCCTTCCACAGCCGCTCGAGGGCGTAGTACGTGCGGTCCTCGGCGTGCTGCACGTGCACCACGACGTCGCCGAAGTCGATGAGCACCCAGCGGCCCTCGGACTTGCCCTCGCGGCGCAGCGGCTTGGCGCCGAGCTTGTGCAGCGACTCCTCGACGGCGTCGACGATGGCGCCGACCTGCCGCTCGTTGGTGCCGGAGGCGATCAGGAACGCGTCGGTCAGCACGAGCTGCCCGCTGACGTCCAGGGCGATGATCTCCTGGGCCTTGAGGTCGGCGGCGGCGCGGGCCGCCGCCACGGTGAGCTCGATCGCGCGGTCGGTGGCCGACACGGGTCTCCTCGGGGTGGTTCGGGTGGGTCAGGTGCTGCAGGTCAGGGTGCGGGCGCGGCGTCCAGCGCCGTCGCCGCGGCGGCGGGCACGTCGGGCCCCTCGCCGTTGGTCGCGGTGTTCGCGACGAAGATGATGAGGAAGCCGAGCACGAACGCGACGACCGCCAGGATGATCCACTGCAGCCAGGTGTACGGCAGGGGCTTGCGCAGCCGCTCGGGCTGCTCGTCGATCTCGTCGATCTCCTCGTCCGCGTGCACGCCGCGGAGCATGTCGCCGGTGGCGTCGGTGATCTCGGCCTCGTCCTCGGGCAGCGGCGCGGGCGCCATCGCGCGCAGCAGGCTCTGCCACTGCGGGACGGGGGCCTCGTCGTCGTCCTCGGCGCTCGTCTGCGGCGCGGGGGCCGCCGAGGCAGGGGCCGCCGGGGCGGTGGCCACCGACGCGGCGGGGGCCGTGCGCGCGGGGCCGGCGTTGGACCGGTCCTGCTTCGCCGGGGCGGCCGGCGCCGCGGTGCCCGGGGCGGCGGACCCGGTCGTCGGCAGGGCCGTGGTCCCGGTGCCCGCCGACGCGGCGTCCCCGG
>NZ_JAHVCI010000040.1:0-41018 GCF_019265565.1 Cellulomonas sp. PS-H5 | reverse complement strand
CCGGCCGCCGGTCCGCGCCGACGACCCAGCGCCCGCTCCCGCGCCGACCCCTGCGCCGGCCCCCGCTCCTGCGCCCGCGCCGGCCCCCGCGCCGGCCGGGGACCCCGCGCCCTCGAGCGGCGCCGCGGACGGCCCGTGCAGCCCGTACCGGCGGCGCAGCGGCCGCACCCGCTCGGACAGCCACCGGCGGTACTCCTCGGGCACGTAGGCGCCGTTCGCGTACAGCCGCCGGTAGTTCGGCACCAGCTCCGGCCGGTGCTCGGCGAGCCAGGACAGCATCAGCGGCCGCACCGGCCCGCGCAGGTGCAGCGGGATCGTCGTCACCCAGGACGCGCCGGCCTCGGCGAGGTCGCGGAACAGCCCGTCGAGGTGCGCCGTGGAGTCGGTGAGCCACGGCATGACCGGGGCCACCAGCACCCCGCACTCCAGCCCGGCCTCCCGCACGGCCCGGATCAGCCCGAGCCGGGCGCGCGGCGTCGGCGTGCCCGGCTCCATCGCCTGCTGCAGCGCCTCGTCGCCGATCGCGAGCGACACGGCCACGCTCACCCCGACCTCCCCCGCGGCCTCCGTCAGCAGCGGGATGTCCCGGCGCAGCAGGGTGCCCTTGGTGAGCAGCGACATCGGGGTGCCCGAGTGCGCGAGGGCGCCGATGATCCCGGGCATCAGCGCGTACCGGCCCTCGGCCCGCTGGTACGGGTCGGTGTTGGTCCCGAGGGCGACGTGCTCGTGCTTCCAGGACGGCCGGCGCAGCTCCGCGGTCAGCACGTCGACCACGTTGGTCTTCACGACGATCTGGGTCTGGAAGTCCTCGTCCGGGCCGAGGCCCAGGTACTCGTGCGTCGGGCGGGCGAAGCAGTAGGTGCAGGCATGCAGGCAGCCGCGCATCGGGTTCACGGTCCACCGGAACGGCATCGCCGACGCCTCGGGCACCTTGTTGAGGGCCGACTTGGCGTGCACCTCGTGGAAGGTCACGCCCGCGAACTCCGGCGTGCGCACCGACCGCTGGTGCCCCGCCAGCGCGAGGCCGGGCAGCGCCTGCGCCGCCTCCGCCGCGATCTTCTGCCCGTCCCACCGCATGGCACCGATTCGAACACGTGTTCGACGACTACGCAAGCACCGAGTCCACCGGCCTGGGGACGGGCCGGACCGCCCCGTCGGCCCGGGGCGCGGGGACCCGGAGTCCGCGGCGGGAAACTCAGCATGCTGGCCTTCCGGTTGCCGACCCGGCGCCGCCGCCGCACCGTGGAGGCATGACCTCCGCGAACCCGGCCCAGCCCGCCCCGAGCCACCCTGCCCGCCGCGACGCCGCCGGTGCGGGCGACACCGCGGGCACGGGCGTCGGCCCCACCACCCGCGGCTGGCCCGTGCTCGTCGGCCTGCTGCTGCTCAACGCCGTCGTCGCCTTCGGCGGCAGTCTCGCGTCGACGTCCGGCGTCGACGGCTGGTACGCCGACGCCGACAAGCCCGCGTGGACGCCGCCGAACTGGGTGTTCGGCCCGGTCTGGACGGTGCTCTACGTGGTGATGGCGGTGGCCGCCTGGCTGATCTGGCGGCGGCACGGCCGCGCGGCCACGACCGCACTGGTCCTGTACGGCGTGCAGCTCGTGCTGAACGCCGCGTGGACGCCGGTGTTCTTCGGCGCGCAGCAGCTGGGCCTGGGCCTGGCGATCATCCTCGCGCTCGAGGTGGCGCTGGTCGCGACGATCGTCGCGTTCCACCGCCTGACCCCGTGGGTCGCCTGGCTGCTCGGCCCCTACCTGGCGTGGGTCCTCTACGCCACGACGCTGAACGCGGGCCTCGCCGCCCTGGCGTGAGGCCCCGGGGGGTCAGCCCTCCGCGGGGACCACCCGCGGCCACAGGTCCTCCGCCGGCGGCGCCCAGGCCGCGGCGTCGGCGTCGACCTGCTCGCCCGACCGGATGTCCTTCACCTGGTCCGCGGCGCCATCCTCGCCCGGGAACCACACGAACGGGATCCCCCGGCGGTCGGCGTGCTTGATCTGCTTGCCGAACTTCGCCGCCGTCGGGGCGACCTCGACCGGCACGCCCCGGGCCCGCAGCGCGGTGGCGACCGCGTCCGACGCCGGCCGGCTCTCCTCCGACGTCACGGCGACCAGCACCGCCGCCGGCACGCCGCGGGTCGCGCGGACCAGGCCACCCGACAGCAGCCGGGACACCAGGCGCGACACGCCGATCGACAGCCCGACGCCCGGGTAGGTCTGCTTGCCGTCCGAGGCGAGCGTGTCGTACCGCCCGCCGGAGCAGATCGAGCCGAGCTGCTCGTGGCCGACGAGCACCGTCTCGTAGACCGACCCGGTGTAGTAGTCCAGCCCGCGGGCGATCTTGAGGTCGGCGACGACGACGCCCGGGGCGCGCACGGCGGCGGCCTCGATCAGCTGCCGCAGCTCGCCCAGGCCCTGCTCCATGAGCTCGGACGCGATGCCGTGCTGCGCGGCGAGCGCCCGCACCCGGTCGACGACGCCGGCGTCGCCGCCGGAGATCGCCGCGAGGTCGAGGCACGCCTGCGCCTGCTCGGGCGTCGCGCCGGTCTCGGCGACCAGCAGCGCGGCGACCTTCTCCGGGCCGATCTTGTCGAGCTTGTCGATGCTGCGCAGCACGCCCTCGACGTCGTCGAGGCCGAGCCCGCGGTAGAAGCCCTCGGCCACCCGGCGGTTGTTGACGAGGATGCGCACCGGCGGCACGCCGATGTCGCGCAGCGCGCCGAGCGCCTCCGCCATGACCAGCGGCAGGTCGACCTCGTAGTGGTACGGCAGGTCGCCCGCGCCGACGACGTCGATGTCCGCCTGCACGAACTCGCGGAACCGGCCGTCCTGGGGGCGCTCGCCGCGCCACACCTTCTGGATCTGGTAGCGCTGGAACGGGAACGCGAGGTGCCCGGCGTTCTCCAGCACGTAGCGCGCGAACGGCACCGTGAGGTCGAAGTGCAGGCCGAGCTGCCCGGACCGGTCCTGCTCGGCGTCGGCGTCCTCCTGCAGCCGGCGCAGGACGTACACCTCCTTGGAGGTCTCGCCCTTGCGCAGCAGCTGGTCGAGCGGCTCGACCGCCCGGGTCTCGATCCCGGCGAACCCGTGCAGCTCGAAGGTGCGCCGCAGCGTGTCGAGCACGTGCTGCTCGACCACGCGGCCGTCGGGGAGCCACTCGGGGAAGCCGGAGAGAGGAGTCGGTCGTGCCATGCGGGTCAGTTTGCCAGGTACGGGTTGGTGGCCAGCTCCGCGTCCACCCGCGTGGCGGGCCCGTGGCCGGGCAGGACGTGCGTCCCGGGCCGCAGGGCGCCGACGACGTCGCGCAGGGTGGCCGCCATCGCGACCGGGTCGCCGCCGGGGAGGTCCGTGCGGCCGACCGACCCCGCGAACAGCACGTCGCCGGTGAACGCGACCCGGTCGTCGCCCGCGGCCAGCAGGTAGAGCGTCGAGCCCTCGGTGTGGCCGGGGGCGTGCCGGGCGAGCAGGGTCACCGAGCCGAGGCGGAGCTCGACGTCGGAGGTCCGGCCGGTGCCGCCGGCGGTCCCGGCGTCGCCCGCTCCCCCGCCCTCGCCCCCGAACGGCGCCACCAGCGCCGGGTCGACCCGCCCGAAGGTCGCCGGGTCCAACCCCGCCGCCGCGGCCGCCGACCGCAGCGCGCCCGCCACGCCGGGGTCGGCCGCCGCGCCGAGACCCAGCGTGCCGAGCGGGTCGGCCAGCCGGTACGCGTCCCGGGCGTGCAGCCGGAGCGGCACGCCCGCCTCGGCGGCGAGCACGCCGGCGTCCGCCACGTGGTCCGCGTGCCCGTGCGTCGCGACGACCCCGGCGACGCGCAGCCCGTGCTCGGCGACCGTGCGCCGCACCGCGTCCGCGACGCCGCCGCCGGGGTCGACGACGACGCAGTCCCCGTCGTCGGCCGCCACCACGTAGCAGGCCGCGGCGAACACGGGGGCGGTCAGTCCGAGGATGCGCACCCGGCCACGCTAGCGGCGCCCGCGGGACCCCCGGCACGCACGCGCGGCGCGCGCGTCACCCGCGCGACCACCGGCTGCCTAGACTGTCCGGCGGGCGCGGGCGCTCTGAGTGCCCGCGCACGGGGGACCCGCCGACGCCGAGACCGAGGAGAGTGCGTGCCGTCCAGCAAGCGCGAGCGCGAGTACGAGCGCCGCCGGTACGAGAAGTGGCAGCAGCGCCAGGTGCAGAAGCACGCCCGCAAGCGGCGGCAGCAGATCGTCGCCGGCGGGGTCGTCGGCGTGCTCGTGCTCGGCGTGGGCATCACCGCCGCGCTCCTCGCCACCGGCGGGGACGACGACACCACAGCGGGCTCCGGCGCCACCGACGCCCCCACCGCCACGCAGACCACCGCCGCCGAGCGCCTCGGCAACGGCGGCGTGCTGCCCGACGCCGCCCTCGCCGAGGGCCGCGCCTGGACCGGCACGATCACGACCAGCCAGGGCGAGATCGGCGTCGAGCTGGACGGCGCTGCCGCACCGCAGGCGGTCGCGAACTTCGTGACGCTGGCGCAGGAGGGCTACTTCGACGGCACCGACTGCCACCGGCTGACCACCAGCGGCATCTACGTGCTGCAGTGCGGCGACCCGACCGGCACCGGCACGGGCAGCCCCGGCTACGCGTTCGGCCCGATCGAGAACGCCCCCGCCGACGACGTCTACCCGGCCGGCACCATCGCGATGGCCCGCCAGGGCGGGAACGGCGAGTCGATGGGCAGCCAGTTCTTCCTCGTCTACGAGGACTCGACCATCCCGGCGGACGCCGCCGGGGGCTACACCGTGTTCGGCCGCATCACGTCGGGCCTCGACGTCGTGCAGGCAGTCGCTGACGCGGGCGTGAGCGGGGGTGCCTCGGACGGCACCCCGGCCACCCCCGTCACCATCGAGGGAGTGGAGACCCAGTGACCGAGACGCCCGACGAGCAGCAGCGCGCCCAGGACAGCGACGAGGCCGCCGTGGCCGCGACGCCCGGGGTCGGCGAGGCCGAGGTCCCCGCGACCGACGCCCCCGCGGCCGACGACGCCCAGGTCCCCGCGACCGAGGCGCCCGCGACCGAGGTCCCGACGGCCGACGACGCCGAGTCCCTCGCGGCCGAGGAGCAGCCGGCGGAGGACGCCCCCGCGGCGGCCGAGCAGACCGCTCCCGCCGACGCGGACGCCGCGTCGACCGAGGAGCCGACCGCTCCCGCCGACGAGGCCGCCGCGCAGGCCGCGGAGCCGACCGCTCCCGAGCCCGAGCCCACCGAGCCCGAGGCCGTAGAGCCGGAGGCCGCCCAGCCCGAGGCCACCGAGCCCGAGGCCGAGCCGGCCCCCGCCGCGGCCGCGCCGACCCCCGCGACCGCCCCGCGGCCGAGCGCCCCGAAGCCCAGCGCCATGCGCCCCCGCCCGCGCCCGAGCGCCCCGTCGGCCCCGGCCGGCACGGTCGCGTCCGGCGAGGCCCCGGCCGCCCCCGCGACCCCCGTGGTCCCGGTGCCGGTGGCCGACGACTCGGCGGAGGCGGCCGCCGCGGCCGGCTTCGGCCGGGTCGACGAGGAGGGCACCGTCTACGTCCGCGAGGCCGCGGGCGAGCGCGTCGTGGGCCAGTTCCCCGGCGCGTCGGCCGACGAGGCGCTGGCGCTGTACGTGCGCCGGTTCCTCGACCTGCAGGCGAAGGTCGCGCTGTTCGAGGCGCGGCTCACCGCGACGGACCTCGCGGTCAAGGAGATCGACCAGACGCTCACGCGCCTGACCGAGGAGACCGCCGAGCCGGCCGCCGTCGGCGACCTGGACGGCCTGCGCGCCCGCCTGGACGGGCTGCGCGCGGCTGCCGCCGAGCGTCGCGCGGCCGTCGAGGCCGAGCGGTCCGCCGCCCGCCAGGCCGCGCTGGAGGCCCGCACGCAGATCGTCGAGCGCGCGGAGAAGATCGCCACGACCGACCCGGCGCGCATGCAGTGGCGACCGGCGGGCGAGCAGCTCCGCGCCCTGCTCGAGGAGTGGAAGGAGGCGCAGCGCTCCGGCCCGCGCGTCGACCGCACCTCCGAGGAGGCGCTCTGGAAGCGGTTCAGCCACGCGCGCACCACGTTCGACCGCGAGCGTCGGCACTACTTCGCCGAGCTGGAGTCCCGGAACGCCGGGGCGAAGGCCGCGAAGGAGGAGATCGTCCGCGAGGCCGAGCGCCTGTCCTCCAGCACCGAGTGGGGCCCGACCGCCGGCGCCTACCGCGACCTGATGGCGCGGTGGAAGGCCGCCGGCCGCGCCAGCCGGTCGGACGACGACGCGCTGTGGGCCCGGTTCCGCGCCGCGCAGGACACGTTCTTCCACGCCCGTGACGAGCTCAACGCCGCCACGGACCGGGAGTACGGCGCGAACCTGGAGGTCAAGGAGGCGCTGCTGGTCGAGGCCGAGGCGATCGACCCGGCGAAGGGGCTCGGCCAGGCCAAGGCCGCGCTGCGCTCGATCCAGGACCGCTGGGAGGCCGCGGGCAAGGTGCCGCGCGGCGACATCCAGCGCGTCGAGGGCCGGCTGCGCGCCGTCGAGGCGAAGGTCCGCGACGCCGACCAGGCGGAGTGGCGCCGCACCAACCCGGAGACCCGCGCGCGGGCCGAGGGCGCGCTCGCGCAGCTCGAGAACGCGATCGCGCAGCTCGAGGCCGACCTGGCGAAGGCCCAGGCCGGCGGCGACGCCCGCAAGGTCGCCGACGCGCAGGCCGCGCTCGACGCCCGCCGGTCCTGGCTGGAGCAGGTGCAGCGGGCCGCGGACGAGTCCCGGGGCTGACGCCCGTCCACAGCCGGTGCCGGTCGCCCTCGCCACGCGCGGGGGTCGACCGGCATCGTGCTGCGGGTGACGTCCCGACCGGCTCCCCCGCCCGACCCCGCCGACCCCGACCGCGCCCAGCCCGACCCCGCCGAGCCCGACCACGCCCCGCCCGCACCGCGCACCGCCGCCCGGCTGCCGGCCACCCCCCTCGTCCGCCCCGGCGACGTCGGCCCCGTCGCCTGGCACCTGCTGGTGCGCGACGGGCAGCTCGTGCCGCTCCGCGAGGACGTCGCCCTGCCCGCCGACGTGCGCCCGACCCCGGCGCTGCGGGCCGCGGCCCTGGCCCTGCTCGTCCCCGCGCGGTGCGCCGTCGCGCGGGCCGCAGCGGCCTGGGTGCACGTGGGCGGCACCCCGCCCGGGAGGGTCGACGTCGTCGCTCCTCCCGGCGCCCGCGTTCCCGACCCGGCTCCGGGACGGACGGGCGCGACCGCGAGCCTCCCGGACGCCGACGTCGTGCTGCTCGGCGGCGTGCGCGTGACGACGCCCCGCCGGACGGCCGTGGACCTGCTGAGCCAGGACCCGCCGGCGCTGGCGCTCCCGCTCGTCGCGCGGCTGCGCGCGGCGGGCGTCGACGCGGCGCGGGTGCGCGCCGACGTGGCGGCGGCGTCCGGCCGGCGCGGGGTGCGGGCCGCGGCGGCGCTGCTCCCGGCGCTGGAGGACGCCGGCGCCGGCGCCGACCGGGCCGTCGGCGCCGCTACGCGTCGACGGCCGGCTGCTCCGCCTTCGCGCCCGTGATCCGGTAGACGTCGAACACACCCTCCACCTTGCGCACGGCCGCCAGCACCGACGCGAGGTGCGACGGCTCCGCCATCTCGAACACGAACCGCGACTGGGCGACCCGGTCCCGGGAGGTCGACACCGACGCCGACAGGATGTTGACGTGGTGGTCGGACAGCACCCGGGTGATGTCGGACAGGAGCCGGCTGCGGTCCAGCGCCTCGACCTGGATCTGCACGAGGAACAGCGCGGTGCTCCCCTGGCTCCACTCGACGTCGACCATCCGCTCGGGCTGGGCCCGCAGCGCGGTGACGTTGATGCAGTCGGACCGGTGCACGCTGACGCCCTGGCCGCGGGTCACGAACCCGATGATGTCGTCGCCCGGCACCGGGGTGCAGCACTTGGCGAGCTTCACCCAGATGTCGTCCACGCCCTTGACGACCACGCCCGGGTCGCCGGTGCGGACGCGGCGTGCGGTCTGGCCCGGGCGGGCGACCTCGGCGATGTCCTCCTCGGCGCCCGGCTCGCCGCCCATGGCGTGCACGAGCCGCTGCACGACCGTGGCCGCGGAGACCTGGCCCTCGCCGATCGCCGCGTACAGGGCCGAGACGTCGGCGTACCGCATCTCGTTGGCGAGCGCGACGAGCGACTCGTGGGACAGCAGGCGCTGGATCGGCAGGTTCTGCTTGCGCATCGCCTTGGCGATGGCGTCCTTGCCGTGCTCGATCGCCTCCTCGCGCCGCTCCTTGGTGAACCACTGGCGGATCTTGTTGCGCGCGCGGGGGCTGGTGACGAACCCGAGCCAGTCGCGGGACGGCCCGGCGGTCTCGGACTTCGAGGTGAACACCTCGATGACGTCGCCGTTCTCCAGCGTCGAGTCGAGCGGGACGAGCCGGCCGTTGACCCGGGCGCCCATCGTGCGGTGCCCGACCTCGGTGTGCACCGCGTACGCGAAGTCCACCGGGGTGGCGCCCGCGGGCAGCGCCATGACGTCGCCCTTGGGCGTGAAGACGTAGACCTCGCCGTCGGCGATCTCGAACCGCAGCGAGTCCAGGAACTCCGAGGGGTCCGCGGTCTCCTTCTGCCAGTCGACGAGCTGGCGCAGCCACGCCATGTCGTTGCCGTCGGCGTCGCCGCCCGCGCCCTTGGCGTTCTCCTTGTACTTCCAGTGCGCCGCGACGCCGTACTCCGCGCGCCGGTGCATGTCGTGCGTGCGGATCTGGATCTCGACCGGCTTGCCGCCCGGGCCGATCACCGTCGTGTGCAGCGACTGGTAGAGGTTGAACTTGGGCATCGCGATGTAGTCCTTGAACCGGCCCGGGACCGGGTTCCACCGCGCGTGCAGCGCGCCCAGCGCCGCGTAGCAGTCCCGCACCGTGTCGACCAGGACGCGCACGCCCACCAGGTCGTAGATGTCGGCGAAGTCCCGGCCCCGCACGATCATCTTCTGGTAGATCGAGTAGTAGTGCTTCGGTCGGCCGGTGACCGTCGCCTTGATCTTCGCGCTGCGCAGGTCGGCGCCGACCTGCTCGCGGACCACGGCCAGGTACTCCTCGCGGGCCGGCGCGCGCTCGGCGACCAGGTGCACGATCTCGTCGTAGACCTTCGGGTACAGCGTCGAGAACGACAGGTCCTCGAGCTCCCACTTGATCGTGTTCATGCCGAGGCGGTGCGCCAGCGGCGCGTAGATCTCGAGGGTCTCGCGGGCCTTCTTCTCGGCCGACGCCGCGGGGACGAACTTCCAGGTGCGCGCGTTGTGCAGCCGGTCGGCGAGCTTGATGACCAGCACCCGGATGTCCTTGGACATCGCGACGACCATCTTGCGCACGGTCTCGGCCTGCGCGGCGTCGCCGTAGGTCACCTTGTCGAGCTTGGTGACGCCGTCGACCAGCATCGCGATCTCGGGGCCGTACTCCGTGCGGAGCTGGTCCAGCGAGTAGGACGTGTCCTCGACCGTGTCGTGCAGCAGCGCCGCGGCGAGCGTCGGGGGCGTCATCCCGAGCTCGGCGAGGATGGTCGCGACGGCCACCGGGTGCGTGATGTACGGGTCGCCGCTCTTGCGCAGCTGGCCGCGGTGCGCGGCCTCGGCCGTGACGTAGGCGCGCTCGATCAGGCTGAGGTCGGCCCTGGGGTGGTTCGTCCGGACGGCCTGGAGCAGCGGCTCGATCACCGGCGACTGCTGGGGCCCGCGGATCTGCCCGAACCGGGCGAGGCGCGACCGCACCCGGCTGGTGCCGCCCGTGGTCGCGGGCGCCTCCGGCCGTGCGTCGGGTCCTGCCGAGGTCCGTGGCTCCGCCATGCACGCCTCCCGCCGTGCCGGGTCTCCCCGGCTGTCCGATGACGACGCGGCCCGGACGGACCGGACGCGCTGTCGATCCGCACGATTCTACGGCGTCGACACCGTGCACCGCGTCACGGGCCACCGCAGCACGACGCCGCCGCCACCCGCGGGGGTGACGGCGGCGCCGGGACGCGGATCAGACCGCGAGCAGCGCGTCCACGTGCCGCCCCGCGAGCCGCGACCGGCCGGGCAGGAACGTCAGGTCCATGAGGAAGGACAGGCCCACGACCTCGGCCCCGCACTCCTCCAGCAGCTCGACCGTCGCCTGCGCGGTGCCGCCGGTGGCGAGCACGTCGTCGACCACCAGCACGCGAGAGCCGGCCGGGACCGTGAACGGGTGCAGCTCGACCGAGGCCGCGCCGTACTCGAGCTCGTAGTCCCGCCGGGCGGTGGGTCCGGGCAGCTTGCCGGCCTTGCGCACCGGCAGGAAACCGGCGCCCAGGGCCATGGCGACCGGCGCGGCGAGGATGAACCCCCGCGCCTCCATGCCGGCGACCAGGTCGACCGGGCCCGGGACGCGGGCGGCCATCTCGCGCACGACGGCGTCGAACGCCGGGCCGTCCGCGAGCAGCGGGGTGATGTCCTTGAACACCACGCCCGGCGTCGGGTAGTCGGGGACGCTGCGCACGAGCTCCTCGACCCGGTCGACGAGCGCCTGGCCCGTCAGCCCGCGGGGCTGCCCGCTCACGTCCTGCACGCCGCTCATCGCCGGCCCTTCTTCCTGCGCGGCTGCGCCGCGACTCCCTGGTGACCGCCCGGGCGCACCTGTCCGGTGAACCGCGCGACCGCGACCTCCTCGGCGGAGGCGTCCTGGTCCAGCCCGCCCTGGGCGAGCCGCGCGCGGGCGGCCAGCACCTTCGCGGTGTGCTCGCGGATGGGCTGCTCGCGCAGGCGGAGCACCACCTCGAGCGGCGTGGCCAGGAAGATCGACGAGAACGCGCCGACGATCATGCCGACGAACAGCGCGAGCGCGATGTCGCGCAGCGTGCCGGCGCCGAGGACGAATGCCCCGATGAACAGGATGCCCGCGACCGGCAGCAGCGCCACGACCGAGGTGTTGATCGAGCGGACCAGCGTCTGGTTGACGGCGAGGTTCGCGCGCTCCTCGTAGGTGGCGCGCGTCTGGTCGGTGATGCCGACGGTGTTCTCCCGGACCTTGTCGAACACCACGACGGTGTCGTAGATCGAGTACCCGAGGATCGTGAGGAAGCCGATCACCGTCGCCGGCGTGACCTCCCAGCCGACCGCGGCGTACACGCCGGCGGTGATGACGATGTCGTGGAACAGCGCGACGATCGCGGCGACGGCCATGCGCCAGTTCCGGAAGTACACCGTCATGACGATGCTGACGAGCACCAGGAACACGATCAGCGAGGTCGCGGCCTTCTTCGACACGTCCGCGCCCCAGGTCGGGCCGATGAACGCGCTCGCCACGTCGTCGTCGGACACGCCGTACGCGTCCTCCAGCGCCGTGCGGACCTGGGTCACCTGGTCGTTGGTGAGCTCCGAGGTCTGGATCCGCAGCGTGGACGAGCCGACGTTGCTGACGCGCGGCACCTCCTCCGGCGCGATCTCGGTGACCGCGTCGATGGCGGGCTGCTGGTCCGTGGTCGACACGTTCGACACGGTGAACTGCGAGCCGCCGCGGAACTCGATGCCCGGGTGCAGGCCCGGCTTGAACAGCAGGACGACGGAGAGCAGCACGAGGGTCCCGGAGATCAGGAACCAGGTGCGGCGCCGGCCGACGATGTCGTACGAGCGGCGGCCCGTGTACAGGTCGTTGCCCCACTGGGCGAAGTTGACGGCCATCAGGACTCGCTCCCCTCGGTGCGTCGCGCGGCGGGGGTGCTGCCGTCGGGTGCCTCGTCGGTGTCGGTGGTGCCGGTGCTCCCGGCGTCGTCGGCGTCGGCGGGCGCGTCGGCGCCGGCCTCCGCCTCGGCCTGAGCGGCGCGCGCGGCGGCGCGGCGCTCCGCGATCGTGCCGCCTGCCCCGACCGGGGCCGCGACCAGCGTCGAGGTCCGGGCGCCGAGCTCGGCGGGCTCCTCCGCGGGGGCGTCGGCGTCCGCGCGACGGCCCGTCACCACGCGGCCGCGGCCGACGTAGCGGGTCGACTCCGGCGCGCCGAGCCGGCGCGGGTCGAGGCCGGACAGCGGGTGGCCGCTGCCGAAGAACCGGGTCTTCGCGATCAGCTTCATCACCGGGTGGGTGAAGGTGAACACGATGAGCAGGTCGAGCAGGGTCGTCAGGCCGAGGGTGAACGCGAAGCCGCGCACCGAGCCGACCGCGAGGAAGTAGAGGACCACGGCGGCCAGGAAGTTCACCGCGTCGGACGCCAGGATCGTGCGGCGCGCGCGCTCCCACGCGCGGTCCACGGCGGCGACCAGGGTCCGGCCCTCGCGCAGCTCGTCGCGGATGCGCTCGAAGTAGACGATGAACGAGTCCGCGGTGATGCCGATGGCGACGATCAGACCGGCGACGCCGGGCAGCGACAGCCGGTACCCCTGGGTCCAGGACAGCAGCGTGATCACGCCGTACGTGAGCACCGCCGCGATGACCAGCGACGCGACCGTCACCAGGCCGAGCGCGCGGTACTGGAACAGCGAGTAGATGACGACCAGGATCAGGCCGATGAGGCCGGCGATCAGGCCCTTCTCCAGCTGCTCGGAGCCGAGCGTCGCGGAGATCTGCTCCTCGCTCTGCACCTCGAAGCTCAGCGGCAGCGCACCGAACTTGAGCTGGTTGGCGAGGGCCGTCGCGGAGTCCCGCGTGAACGAGCCGGAGATCTCCGCCTTGCCGTCCGAGATGATGACGCCCGGGTCGAGCGACGGGGCCGAGATGACCAGCCCGTCGAGCACGATCGCGAACTGGTTCTGCGGCGAGGACAGGCCCTGCAGCCGCTCGGTGACGTCCGCGAACTGGCGGGTGCCGGTGCGGTCGAACTCCAGGTTCACGGCCCAGTTGTTGGTGACCGCGCCGGACTGGCTGACCTGCAGGCCGGAGCTGGCGTTCGCGATGTGCGAGCCCTCGACCTCGACGGGGCCGAGGACGTACTTCACGGTGCCGTCCGGGTCGCAGGTGACCATCGCCGCGTCGGCCGCGACCTGCTTGCCACCCGTGAGGTTGGCCGGGTCGGTGCAGTCGAGGGCGTCGTACTCCGCCTGCACGGCGGGGGTGATGTAGTACTCGGCGTCGCTCGCGGAGTCCGGGGCCGCCTTCGTCGGCTGGTCCGAGGGCTCCGTGGCGCCGTCCGTGGGGCTGGCCGACGGGGTCGCCGTGGGCGTCGCCGCGCCGTAGGTCAGGACCGGCCGGAACTCCATCTGCGCGGAGGTGCGGACGAGGTCCAGCGTCTCCTCGCTCGGGCGGCCCGGCAGGGCCACGACGATGTTGGACCCGCCCTGCGAGCTGATCTCCGCCTCGGCCACGCCGGACGAGTCGACGCGCTGCCGGATGACCTCGATCGCCTGGGCGATGGTCTCCGAGGTGACGCGGGACTCGTCCTGGGCGACCGGCGCCAGGATGAGCTGGGTGCCGCCCTCGAGGTCGAGGGCGAGCTTGGGCGTCCAGGTCGCGTCCGACAGCTTGGTGCCGGCGAAGATCGCGCCGAACACGGCGACCGTGATCACGGCGAGCGTGAGCAGGATGCGCGCCGGGTGGCGGCGGCGTGTGGGTGGGGCCAACGGACCGTCTTCTCTCGTGCGCGCACCGCCCGCGGACGGCGGGCGGTGCGGATGAAGGGCGTCCCTCCCCCGCCTGCGGCGGAGGTGGGACGCCCGGTCGACTACTGCTGGGGCTTCTTGGTGCTGTCGGGGCCCTCGTCGTCACGCGGCGGCTGCAGCGAGGAGAGGTCGTCCGGGACGTCGATCCGGCCCGGCGGGATGGCGCCAGGCTCGTCGCGCCACTCGGCGTCGTCGCCGTCGACCTCGTCGGTCTCGTCCTCGTCGGCCACCGGCGGCTCGACGAGGCGCGCGATCGCGGCCTTGATCCACACGGACTGCTGGCCGGGCGTCGACTCGAGGGTGACCTCGTCGCCGTCGACCTCGACGACCGTGCCGTACATGCCGGAGCCGGTCATCACCCGCTGGCCGGGCTGCAGGTTGTCGCGGAAGCTGAGCTGCTCCCGCTGCGCCTTGCGCTGGCGGCTGGACAGCAGCCACATCGCCCCGAGGCCGATGACGAGGATGATGAGGAAGGTCGGGTCCACGAAGAAACAGCTCCTGACTGCGTACGACGTCGGCCGCAGTCTAGGCGCCACGGCTCCGGGCTCCTAACGACCGCGGGCGCGCGCCGGTTCCCTGTGCGGGACCTGTTCGTGCCGCCGCGGCGCGCGGGGGTCTCAGCCGAACAGCGTATCCGCCGGGGTCGGGGCGGACAGCCCCAGGTGCGCCCACGCCTCGGGCGTCGCGACGCGACCGCGCGGGGTCCGGCCGATCAGCCCCTCGCGCACGAGGAACGGCTCCGCCACGGTCTCGACGGTCTCGGGCTCCTCGCCCACCGCCACGGCCAGCGTGGTGAGCCCGACCGGGCCGCCGCCGAACCGGGTGCACAGCGCCGTCAGCACCGACCGGTCGAGCCGGTCGAGCCCGCGCCGGTCCACCTCGTACACCTCGAGCGCCGCGCGCGCCGCGTCGAGCGAGAGCGTGCCGTCACCCCGGACCTGCGCCCAGTCGCGCACCCGGCGCAGCAGCCGGTTCGCGATGCGCGGGGTGCCGCGGGACCGGGAGGCGATCTCGGCGGCCGCCTCGTGCGCCAGCGGCACGCCCAGCAGCCCCGCCGACCGGACCAGCACCCGCTCCAGCTCGTCGTCGGCGTAGAAGTCGAGGTGCCCCGTGAACCCGAACCGGTCGCGCAGCGGCGCCGGGAGCAGGCCGGCACGCGTGGTGGCGCCGACGACGGTGAACGGCGGCAGCGCCAGCGGGATCGCGCTCGCGCCCGCCCCCTTGCCCACGACGACGTCGACCCGGAAGTCCTCCATCGCGACGTACAGCAGCTCCTCGGCGGGCCGCGCGAGGCGGTGGATCTCGTCGATGAACAGCACCTCGTTCTCCTCCAGGGAGGAGAGGATCGCGGCGAGGTCGCCGGCGTGCTGGATCGCGGGGCCGCTGGTGACGCGCAGCGAGGTGCCGAGCTCGGCGGCGATGATCATGGCCAGCGTCGTCTTGCCGAGCCCGGGCGGGCCGGACAGCAGCACGTGGTCGGGAGCCCGGCCGCGGCCGAGGGCGGCCTGCAGCACGAGCGACAGCTGCTCGCGCACGACCTTCTGGCCCACGAACTCGTCGAGGTGCCGCGGGCGTAGCGCCGCCTCGGCGGCACGCTCCAGGTCGTCGGCGCCGGGGCGCACGACCGAGTCCGCCGGGTCGACGTCCACGCCGAGGTCGACCTCGTCAGCCACGGCCGCCGCCCAGGGTGCGCAGCGCCGCGCGCAGCACGCCCGCCACCTCGGCCTCGCCCACGGGCTCGTCGCTGCCGTCGAGCACGGCGGCGACCGCGTCGGCGGCGGCCTTCTGGTTCCAGCCCAGGCCCACGAGCGCGTCGACCACCTGGTCGCGGCGGTCGGCCGGCCCGGCCGGGGCCGTCCCGCCGCCGGCGAGCGCGACCGGGGCCGGGGCGCCGAGCCGGTCGGCGAGCTCCAGCACGATCCGCTGCGCGCCCTTCTGCCCGATGCCCGGCACCCGCTTGAGCGCGGCCAGGTCCTCGGTGGCGACCGCGCGGCGCAGCCCGTCCGGGGTGTGCACCGCGAGCATCGCCAGCGCGAGCCGCGGGCCCACGCCGCTGACCTGCTGCAGCACCTCGAAGACCTCGCGCTCGTCGTCGTCGGCGAAGCCGAACAGGGTCAGCGACTCCTCGCGCACCACCAGCGAGGTGTGCAGCGTGGCGGTCGCCCCGACCCGCAGGCCCGCGAGCGTCGCCGGGGTCGCCTGCACGAGCATGCCGACGCCGCCGACCTCCACGACGGCGGCGTCCAGCCGCACGGCCTGCACGGTCCCGTGCACCGAGGCGATCACTCCGGCTCCTCCCAGTCGCGGCGGGCGCGGGACCGGCGTGGCCGGGCGCCCGCCGTGCAGTCTGCCACGCGTGCGAACAGGTGTACGAACGACACGCGGCCGGCGCGGTCCGCGCGGCCGGGTGGAGACGGGTGGAGCGTTCTGCCCGGCACGCGCGGCGCGTCCCGGCAGATCGCTCCACCCGAGGTGCGGGTCGGGGTCAGCGGGACGGGACCCGGCGGGCCGCCTGCTCGGCCTGGGCCCACGCGCGCTGCGCCGCGGTCATCGACCCCGGGGCCCGCTGCGGGGCGCCGACCGCGCCGGCCGGGCGCCACAGGTGGCAGATCGCCAGGGCGAGCGCGTCGGCGGCGTCGGCGGGCCGCGGCAGCTCGTCGAGAGACAGCAGCCGCTGCACCATCGCCTGCACCTGCGGCTTCTCGGCCCGGCCGCTGCCGGTGACAGCGGCCTTCACCTCGGACGGCGTGTGCATCGCGACCGGGATCTTCCGGCGCGCCGCGGCGAGCATCGCGATGCCGGCGACCTGGGCGGTGCCCATCACGGTGCTGACGTTGTGCTGCGCGAACACCCGCTCGACCGCCAGCGCGTCGGGGGCGTGCTCCTCGAGCCACTCGTCGATGGTCGCGGCGATGACGAGCAGCCGCTGGTCGATGTCGGCGGCCGGCGCGCTCTGCGCGACCCCGACGGCCACCATCCGCACCTTCCGGCCCGGCAGCCCGTCGACCACGCCCAGCCCGCAGCGGGTGAGTCCGGGGTCCACACCGAGTACGCGCACGGCCCCATCCTCGCAGCCCTGTTCAGTGGAAGGTTGTGACGGACACGCCGTGGGCGTGTCCGTCACAACCTTCCACTGTCGAGGTGCCCGGCATGGGGTAGGGGGGCAGGCCTGACGGACCGGGGCCGGCCGGACGCGACGACGCCCCGCACCCGGGGGTCCGGGGCGGGGCGTCGCGCGTGCGCGGGACTCAGTCCTCCTCGAGCTCCGCCATGACCTCGTCGGAGGCGTCGAAGTTCGCGTAGACGTTCTGCACGTCGTCCGAGTCCTCGAGCGCGTCGATCAGCCGCAGGATCTTGCGGGCGCCCTCGGCGTCCACCTCGATCTGCGTGGCCGGGTAGAACACGACGTCGGCCGAGTCGTACTCGATGCCGGCCTCCTGCAGCGCCGTGCGCACCTTGACGAGGTCCGTGGCCTCGGAGAGCACCTCGAAGGCCTCGCCCGCGTCGTTGACCTCCTCGGCGCCCGCGTCGAGCACGGTCAGCATGACGTCGTCCTCGGTGGTGCCCTCCTTGGGGACCATGACGACGCCCTTGCGCGAGAACAGGTACGCCACCGAGCCCGGGTCGGCCATCTGGCCGCCGCTGCGGGTGAACGCGACGCGCACGTCGGCCGCCGCGCGGTTCCGGTTGTCGGTGAGGCACTCGACCAGGAACGCGACGCCGCCGGGGCCGTAGCCCTCGTAGAGGATCGTCTGGTAGTCCGCGCCGCCGGCCTCGGCACCCGAGCCGCGCTTGACGGCACGCTCGATGTTGTCGTTGGGGACCGAGGTCTTCTTGGCCTTCTGGATGGCGTCGAACAGCGTCGGGTTGCCCGCGGGGTCACCACCGCCGGTGCGCGCGGCGACCTCGATGTTCTTGATGAGCTTCGCGAAGAGCTTGCCGCGCTTCGCGTCGATCACGGCCTTCTTGTGCTTGGTGGTGGCCCACTTGGAGTGACCCGACATCGCTTCCCTCTCGTTTCCCGCGCCGCCCCGGCGCTGCCCGGGCCGGCGGTGCGGCGCGCTCCGGCAGCGGAGCGCGCCCCCGCTCTCACAGGGCGTCGCGGACGATCTCGACGAACAGCCGGTGCACCCGCGTGTCCCCCGTCACCTCCGGGTGGAAGGACGTGGCGAGCAACGAGCCCTGGCGCACCGCGACGATCCTACCGGCGGCGGGCCCCGACTCCACGCGGGCGAGCGCGGTCGCGGCCGGGCCGACCTCGTCGACCCAGGGCGCGCGGATGAACACGGCGTGCACCGGGTCCGCCGCGCTGTCCGGGACGCCGTCGATGGTCAGGTCGGTCTCGAACGAGTCGACCTGGCGCCCGAACGCGTTGCGGCGCACGGTGACGTCGAGCCCGCCCAGGGTGCGCTGCCCGTCGATGCCGCCGACGATCCGGTCGGCGAGCAGGATCATCCCGGCGCACGACCCGTAGGCGGGCATGCCTGCCTCGAGCCGCTTCCGCACGGGCACGTCGAGGTCGAACGCGCGCAGCAGCTTGTCGATCGTCGTCGACTCGCCGCCGGGCAGCACCAGGCCGTCGACGGCGTCGAGCTCGGACTCGCGGCGCACCGGGACGGCCTCGGCCCCGGTCGCGCGCAGCGCGGCGAGGTGCTCGCGGACGTCGCCCTGCAGGGCCAGGACACCGATGGTGGGGGTGGCGGTCACCCGCACATCCTACGAATCGGCGACGCCGGCCAGCGCACCGCCGCCGACGGCCGCGACCGGACCCGCGCCCGACCAGTCCGCCACCGCGTCGGCCAGCCGCGACAGGCCCTCGAGGAGCGCGCCGCGCTCGGCGGCCAGCGACACCCGCACCATGCCCTCGCCGCCCGGCCCGAACGCCGACCCCGGGGACACCGAGACGTGCCGGTCGGCGAGCAGCCGCAGCGCGAACGCCTCGGAGTCCCGCATCGCGGCCGACACGTCGACCATGAGGTAGAACGCGCCCTGCGGCCGCACGGACGGGATGGCGCGCGCGTCCAGCAGCGCGACCGCGGCGTCGCGCCGCTCCCGGTACGAGTCGACCGCAGCGGTCACGTCGTCCTGCGGGCCGGTCAGCGCGGCGAGCGCGGCCCGCTGGCTGACCGAGGACGGGCAGGCGACGGTCGCCTCGGCGACCTGGCCGAGCAGGTCGATCACGCCCGGGTCGCGGGACACGACGTAGCCGAGCCGCCAGCCGGTCATCGCGTACGTCTTGGAGAAGCTGAAGAACGTGAGCACCCGGCCGTCGGTGTCGAAGGCGGCGGGGCTGGCGTGCGGGCGGTCGAAGGTGATCGCCTCGTAGCACTCGTCCGAGAACACCCACAGGTCCCGCTCGCGGGCCAGCTCGACGACGCCGGCCAGCAGCTCCGGCGGGTACATCGCGCCGGTGGGGTTGTTCGGCGAGCAGACGACGATCACCCGCGTGGCGGGCGTGATCGCCGCGGCGATGTCCTCGAGGGTCGGCACGAAGCCGTTCGCGGCGTGCGCCGGGTAGGTCGCGACGTCGACCCCGGCGGCCACGGCGGCCATCCGCCAGTTCGGGAACTCGGGGTCGGGCAGCAGCACCTGGTCCCCCGGGCCGGCGAGCGCGTTGATCGCCATGGCCAGCCCGTGCATCGCGCCGTGCGTCACGACCACGTCCGAGGCGGTGACGTCGAGGCCGTTGACCCGGCGCACCTTCTCGGCCAGCGCGGCCCGCAGCTCGGGGGTGCCGGTGCTCGACGTGTACGCGGTGTGCCCCGCGGCGGCGTCCCGGCCCGCCGCGGCGACGACGTGCGCGGGAGTGGGGACGTCGGGCTCGCCGATCTCCAGGCGGATCGCCTCCGGGTCGCGCATGGCGAGCTCCATGAGGGTGCGGATGCCGCTGCGGTGCATGCGGGTCACGGGCGAGGTCGAGATGGGCACCGGCCGACCCTAGCCGAGAACCGGGCCCGGACGTTACTCCCCGGTAACGTCAGTCGTCGCGCTGCAGGCCGAGGTGCCGCACGGACCCGTCCCAGCCGGCCAGCAGCGGCCGGACCAGGTCCGGCAGGCCCTCGGGGAACACCTCGCGCGTCTCGGCGGCCAGCTCGTCCAGGTGCCACCAGCGCAGCTCGTCCAGCACGTCCAGCTCGACCTCGGTCCAGCCGTCTCGGGCGATCGTCGCGGTGTCCACCGCGTCGGCGACCCGCGCCAGGAAGAACTCCTCGTCCTGGCGGCAGTGCTCGGCGTAGAAGTCGAACAGCGCGGACCGGGTGAGCACCGGGCCCACGAGGGCGGCGTCGTCCAGCAGCAGGCCGGTCTCCTCCCGGACCTCGCGCACCGCCGCCTCGCGCGCGGACTCCCCCGGGTCGATCCCGCCGCCGACGGTGAACCACCAGGACCGCTCGGGCTGGTCGACGTCGTGCCCGCGGACCAGCAGCAGGCGGTCCTCGGCGTCGACCAGCAGCACCCGCGCGGCCCGGCGGAACCGCAGGCCGTCCTCCCCCAGCACCCAGTCGGCGCCGAGCGAGGACGCGGTGGTCGTCACCGGCGCCTCCGACGGCGACGGCCCGTCGACCCCCGCGGGGGTCGACGGGCCGTCGCTCGGCACGGGGTGGGTCACCAGCCGCGCTCGGCCAGGCGGTGCGGCACCGGGACGTCGTCCACGTTGATGCCGACCATCGCCTCGCCCAGGCCGCGGGAGACCTTCGCGATGACGTCCGGGTCGTCGTAGAAGGTGGTGGCCTTGACGATCGCCGCGGCGCGCTGCGCCGGGTTGCCCGACTTGAAGATGCCGGAGCCGACGAACACGCCCTCGGCGCCGAGCTGGCGCATCATCGCCGCGTCGGCGGGGGTGGCGATGCCGCCCGCGGTGAACAGCACGACCGGCAGCTTGCCGGCGCGGGCCACCTCGACCACGAGGTCGTACGGCGCCTGCAGCTCCTTCGCGGCGAGGAACAGCTCGTCCTCGGGCAGCGAGGACAGCCGGCGGATCTCGTCGCGGATGGTCCGCATGTGGGTGGTCGCGTTCGACACGTCGCCGGTCCCGGCCTCGCCCTTGGAGCGGATCATCGCCGCGCCCTCGGTGATGCGGCGCAGCGCCTCGCCCAGGTTGGTCGCGCCGCAGACGAACGGCACGGTGAACTGCCACTTGTCGATGTGGTGCGCGTAGTCGGCCGGGGTGAGCACCTCGGACTCGTCGACGTAGTCCACGCCGAGGCTCTGCAGCACCTGCGCCTCGACGAAGTGGCCGATGCGGGCCTTCGCCATGACCGGGATGGACACCGTGTTGACGATGCCGTCGATGAGGTCCGGGTCGCTCATGCGCGCGACGCCGCCCTGGGCGCGGATGTCGGCGGGCACCCGCTCGAGCGCCATGACGGCGACCGCGCCGGCGTCCTCGGCGATCTTGGCCTGCTCGGCGGTGACCACGTCCATGATCACGCCGCCCTTGAGCATCTCCGCCATGCCGCGCTTCACGCGGGCGGTGCCCACCGCGGGGACGTCGGTGCCGGTGGTGGGCTGGGTGGTGTCGGTGGTCACGGAGGTCCTCGCAGTTCGGCTCAGGGGAGTTTCCGGGTCCCATCGTAGTCGCGCCGCGCGACGCCGACGGCGTGCGTCCACACCCGGCGCGCGGGTGCGTCCCGCGCCTCAGGCCGCGGCCGGCGGCTGCCCGGGCCGGCCGAGCGCGGCGGGCCACGCGTCGTCCAGCTCGAGCGTCTGCGGCATGGGCGCGCGCCCCGCCAGCCGGAGGGTGCGCACCGCCCAGCCCCGGCGCATCCGCTGCGCCTGGGCGACGGCCTCGTTGTGGAACCGGCGGGCGAGCTGCACCCGGTACCAGGCGTCCCCGAGCGCGTCGATGAGCTCGGCCGCGCCGGGCTCCTCGCGCAGCGCCGCGACCTCCTCGGGGTCGTCCAGGGCCTCGCGCAGGGTCGCCGACAGCTCGGACTCGACCAGCCCGCGGTCCGCGGTGGCCGGGTCGACCCGCTCCGGCCCGCGGAGCTCGGCGGGCAGCCGGGCCATGCCCTGGGTCTGCGGGCTGCCCGCGGCGATCGACGCCCAGGACGCCTCGCCGACGAGCACCGAGCTCACCGGGTCGAGCACGCCCGACGCCGCCAGCGTGGACGCCGCCGACGCGCGCCGGAGCAGCTGGGTGTCGACCACGGCGCGGGACGCCGCGACCTTGCGGTGCAGCCGGTCGATGCGCGAGGCGGCCACCCAGGACCACCACAGCACGACCAGCAGCACCCCGACCACCAGCACGGCGGTCTCGGACCAGCTCATCGGATCATCCCTCGTCCCCGCGCAGGCGCCGCAGCGCCGTCCGGGCGCCGCGCCGCGAGGTCGGGTCCTCGCCCACCGGCGCCGCGCTGCCCTCGACGGCCATCTCGTACACGGTCAGCACCTGGTGCGTCACCGTCGACCAGTCGTACCGCGCGACGGCGGCCTCGCCCGCCGCCGCGATCCGCGCCCGCTCCCCGCTGTCGGAGAGCAGCCCGACCAGCACGCGCGCCAGGTCGGCGGAGTCGCCGGTCCGGAACAGCGCGCCGGCCTGGCCGTCGTCGAGCACCCGGCGGAACGCGCCGAGGTCCGACGCCAGCACCGCGGTGCCCGCGCTCATCGCCTCGACCAGCACGATGCCGAACGACTCGCCGCCGGTCTGCGGCGCGCAGTACACGTCCGCCGACGCGAGCAGCCGGGCCTTGTCCTCGTCGCTGATCCCGCCGAGGAACTCCACCGCGTCCGCGTCGTCGCCGATCAGCTCGCGCACCTCGGCCGGGCCCGTGTCGCCGCGCCCCGCCACGAGGAACCGGGCGCCGGGGAACGCCCTGCGCACCTCCGGCACCGCGCCGAGCAGCACGGGCAGCCCCTTGCGCGGCTCGTCGAGCCGGCCCAGGAAGACGACCGTGGGCGCCTCGGGGGTGCCGGCCCAGCGCGCGTCGGCCGGCGTGCCGCGGAACGCGTCGACGAACACGCCGTTCGGGATCACCACGGCGTCGCCGCCCAGGTGCTCCACGAGCGTGCGGCGGGCGTCCTCGGACACCGCGATCCGCGCGCCGATCTTCTCCAGCGACTGCCGCACCAGCGGGTAGGCGATCTGCAGCGACCGGGACCGCACCAGCGACGAGTGGAACGTCGCCACCACGGGGCCGTCGGCGATCCACAGCGCGAGCATGCTCAGCGACGGCGTGGCCGGCTCGTGCAGGTGCAGCACGTCGAACTGCCCCGCCTCGAGCCAGCGGCGCACCTTCGCCGCGGTGATCGGGCCGAACGCCAGCCGGGCGACCGAGCCGTTGTACCGGACCGGCACCGCCTTCCCCGCGGACGTCATGTACTCCGGGATCGGGGTGTCGTCGTCGGCGGGCGCCAGCACCGACACGCTGTGCCCGCGGCCGATCAGCGCCTCGGCGAGGTCGCGGACGTGGAACTGCACGCCGCCGGGCACGTCGAACGAGTAGGGGCAGACGATGCCGACCCGCAGCGGCCGGGACGGTCCCGGGGCCAGGCCGGCGATCACCGCGCGGCTCCCCCGGCCTCCGCCGCGAGGGTCTTGGCGTACCGCTCGGGGTCGAGGTCCGCGACGAACACCTTCTGCAGCATGTGCCAGTCCTGCGGGGCCCGGGCGATGCCGCGGCCGAGGTCGTCGACCCAGGCCTGGGTCAGCACCGCGACCCGATCGGCCCTCGGCACGTCGTCGGGCACGGTCAGCAGCCGACCGAACTCGATGACGACGCCCCACGCGGTCCCGGCGGCGCGGCGGCGCGCGCCCGTGAGCCGCTCGTAGGTGATCGACGTGGCGCACAGCGGGGCGCCCGTGGACACCGCCAGCGCGGCCGGGCCGGCGGCGACCCGCGCGCGCTCGCCGAACAGGTCGACCTCGACGCCGCGGGCGGTCAGGTCGCGGTCGGCGAGCAGCGGGATCAGGCCCGCCGTGGGCTGCCGGGCCGCGCGGACCAGCTCGCGGAACACCCCGCCGCCGCCCGCACCCCCGCCGTTGGCCAGCGGGATGATCTCGAGCCCGATGCCCTCGCGGAACCGGAGGAACTCCTGGAAGAGCGCCTCGGGCTTGAGCCGCTCGGCGACGGTGACCGTCCGGCCGAGGTTGCGGGTGGCCCAGGCGCCGGCGAGGTCCCAGTTGCCCAGGTGCCCGAGCGCCATGACGACCATGCGGCCCTCGTTCATCGTCGCGACGACCTCGCCCGGGTCGACCAGGCGAACGCGCGCGTCGATCTGATCCGGCTTCGCGCCCACCAGGGCGAACGACTCGCCGTAGTAGCGCATGTACGAGCGCATGCCGAGCAGGCTCAGCCGGCGCACCTCCTCCGGGCGGGCCTGCGGCCGCACCCGGACGAGGTTCGCCTCCAGCTGCCGGACGCCCGCGCCGCGGCGCAGCCACGCCACGTCGGCGACCAGCCGGAACGCACCGCGCACGACCGGGTCCGGGACCTTGCCCACGACCCGCCACGCGAACGCGAAGAGCCGGGCGACGTCCACCTGCGGGCGCCTCACGCCGC
Organism: Cellulomonas sp. PS-H5; assembly: GCF_019265565.1. Classification (NCBI taxonomy): domain Bacteria; kingdom Bacillati; phylum Actinomycetota; class Actinomycetes; order Micrococcales; family Cellulomonadaceae; genus Cellulomonas; species Cellulomonas sp. PS-H5. The sequence goes on along the minus strand of NZ_JAHVCI010000040.1, from coordinate 16,962 downwards.
CCCCAGCGCCTGGCGCCGGACCGTCAGCACCCGCTGCACGACCGTCACGAACGACGCCGCGGCGAGCAGGCCCAGCACCACGACCAGCACGAGCTCGGGCACGCCGACGCCGACGAGGGCTGTCGCGACCAGGACCGTCGCGAGCCGGTCGGCGCGCTCGGCGATCCCGACCGCGGCGGTCATGCCGAGCCCCTCGGCGCGGGCCCGGGCGTACGGCACGATCGCGCCGAGCACCAGGCACGCCAGCGCGAGACCGGAGCCCCAGCCCGCCCAGGCCGAGTCGCTGCCGTGCACGAACCACAGCACGAGGCCGGAGAAGATCGCGGCGTCGCCGAACCGGTCGAGCGTCGAGTCGAGGAACGCCCCCCACGGCCCGGACCGGCCGGCGCGGCGCGCCATGACCCCGTCCAGGCTGTCGGTCAGCGCGAAGAACGCGATGACCAGGCTCGCCGCCAGGAAGTGCCCCGCCGGGAACAGCCACAGGGCCGCCGCGACGACGGCGACGGTGCCGGTGATGGTCACCGCGTCCGGGGAGACGCCGCGCTTGAGCAGCGCGTCCGCCACCGGGGTGAAGAGCCGTGTCATGGCTCCTCGCAGTCCGTTCAGCACGGGCCGGTCATCCCTTCTGGTCGCCGGCCGGGCGGTCGTCGCCCGCCGGCCAGGCCGCCGCGAGGCGCGCCCGGGTGTCGTGCAGGAGCTCCGGCAGCGCCCGGGTGCGGCCGACGATCGGCAGGAAGTTGCTGTCGCCCGACCAACGCGGCACCACGTGCTGGTGCAGGTGCGCCGCGATGCCCGCGCCGGCGACGGCGCCCTGGTTCATGCCCAGGTTGAAGCCGTGCGGGCCGCTGACCTCGCGCAGCACGCGCATCGCGGTACGGGTCAGCTCGGCCACCTCCGCGACCTCGGCGTCCGTCAGGTCCGTGTAGTCGGCGACGTGCCGGTACGGGACCACGAGGACGTGGCCGCCGTTGTACGGGTACAGGTTGAGCACGACGTAGGCGACCGCGCCGCGCGCCACGACCAGGCCGTCCTCGTCGGAGAGCGACGGGATGCGGCAGAACGGGCAGCCGTCGCCCTCGGCGCCGTCGGCGGGCTTGTTCTCCCCGCCGATGTAGGCCATCCGGTGCGGGGTCCACAGCCGGCCGAAGCCGTCGGGCACGCCGGGGAGGCCGGCGGCGTCCTCCACCGCCGGCTCCCCCGGGCCGTCGTCGTGCGCCGTCACCGCGTCAGACCTGCGCGTGCTCGCGCACGGCGGTCACGACGCGCTGCACGGCCTCCGCGACCGGCACGCCGTTCTCCTGGCGGCCGTCCCGGTACCGGAACGACACCGCGCCGGCCTCCGCGTCCTCGCCGCCCGCGATCAGCACGAACGGGATCTTCTGCGTGCTCGCGTTGCGGATCTTCTTGCCGAACCGGTCGCTCGACCGGTCGAGCTCGGCGCGGATGCCCTGGGCGCGCAGCTGGGCCACGACGTCCTCGAGGTACGGCTCGAACGGCTCCGCGACCGGCACGGCGAGCACCTGGACCGGCGCGAGCCAGGCCGGGAACGCCCCCGCGTAGTGCTCGGTCAGCACCGCGAAGAACCGCTCGATCGACCCGAACAGCGCGCGGTGGATCATCACCGGGCGCTGCCGGGTGCCGTCCGCGGCCGTGTACTCGAGGTCGAACCGCTCCGGCAGGTTGAAGTCGAGCTGGATCGTCGACATCTGCCAGGTGCGGCCGATCGCGTCCTTGGCCTGCACGGAGATCTTCGGGCCGTAGAACGCGGCGCCGCCCGGGTCCGGGACGAGCTCCAGGCCGGACTCGGTGGCGACCTGGCGCAGCGTCTCGGTCGCCTCCTCCCACGCGGCGTCCTCGCCGACCGACTTCTCGGGGTTCCGGGTGGACAGCTCCAGGTAGAAGTCGTCCAGGCCGTAGTCCTTGAGCAGGTCGAGGACGAAGGTGAGCAGGCTGGTGAGCTCGCCCTTCATCTGGTCGCGCGTGCAGTAGATGTGCGCGTCGTCCTGGGTGAAGCCACGGGCGCGGGTCAGGCCGTGCACCACGCCGGACTTCTCGTACCGGTACACCGTGCCGAACTCGAACAGCCGCAGCGGCAGCTCGCGGTACGAGCGCCCTCGGGAGTCGAAGATCAGGTTGTGCATCGGGCAGTTCATCGGCTTGAGGTAGTAGTTCTGCCCCGCGCGCTTGATGTTGCCCTCGGCGTCGCGCTCCTCGTCCAGCTGCATCGGGGGGTACATCCCGTCCGCGTACCAGTCGAGGTGGCCCGAGATCTCGAACAGCTGCTGCTTGGTGATGTGCGGCGAGTTGACGAACGAGTAGCCGGCCTCGACGTGCTTGCGCCGGCTGTACTCCTCCATCTCCATCCGGATGATGCCGCCCTTGGGGTGGAACACGGCCAGGCCCGAGCCGATCTCGTCCGGGAACGAGAACAGGTCGAGCTCGGTGCCGAGCCGGCGGTGGTCGCGGCGCTCGGCCTCGGCCACGCGCTCCAGGTACGCCTTCAGCTCGTCCTTGGTCGGCCACGCCGTGCCGTAGATCCGCTGCAGCTGCGGGTTCTTCTCCGACCCGCGCCAGTAGGCGGCCGCCGACCGGGTCAGCTGGAAGCCGTTGCCGAGCACCTTGGTGCTGGGCACGTGCGGGCCGCGGCACAGGTCCTGCCACACGACCGTCTCGGACTCCCGGCCCGCGCCGCGCACGTTCTGGTAGTAGGTGAGGCCGCCGGCGCCGACCTCGACGGACGCGCCCTCGCCCGCGGTGTCCGCGGTCGACTTGAGGCCGATCAGCTCGAGCTTGTACGGCTCGTCCGCGGCCAGCGCGCGCGCCTCGTCGTCGGTGACCTCGACCCGGCGGAACGTCTGGTTCTCCTTGACGATCCGGGACATGACCTTCTCGAGGGCCTTGAGGTCCTCGGGGGTGAACGGCTCCTCGACGTCGAAGTCGTAGTAGAAGCCGTCGGTCACCGGCGGGCCGATGCCGAGCTTCGCCTTCGGGTTGACCTCCTGCACCGCCTGCGCGAGCACGTGGGCCGCCGAGTGGCGCAGCACGGCCAGGCCGTCCGGCGAGTCGACCGTGACGGCCTCGACGACCGCGCCGTCGGGCAGCGGGCGGGACAGGTCCCGCAGGTCCCCGTCGACCCGCACGACGACCACGTCGCGGCGAGCGGCGAACAGGTCCGTGCCCGTGGTCCCCGCCTCGGCCGTGGTGCTGGTGCCGTCGACGGTGAGGGTGATGAGCTCGGACACTGCGGGGTCTCCTCCGGTCGGGCCCGCGCCTCGCGCGCGGGGTCCGGGTCGATGCTACCGACCGGTCACCCGGTCGAGGGCCCGCCACGAGGTCGGGCACGAGGTCGGGCACGACGAAGGCCCCGGTCCGCGACGGGACCGGGGCCTTCGAGCCGGTGGGCGATACTGGGTTCGAACCAGTGACCTCTTCGGTGTGAACGAAGCGCGCTACCACTGCGCCAATCGCCCGGCAGACGAGAACATTACCCGACCGGGGGCGCGGAACCGAAATCGGCGCGACGCCCCGCTCGTGGAGCGCCGGCCGGTGCCGCGGGGCTCGCCGCGTCGTCCGGGCCGGTCGCCGGGTGAGGCGTCCGGGTGGGTGAAGTTCGGCCGCGGACCTCCGCTCCTGGCGGCCCGTGCGTCATGATGGTCTTCTCGCGAGACGTGTGTGAAGGAGGATGCGGTGGCCCAGCGCTCGTACGACGTCGTCGAGACCGTCGCCATGCAGCTCATCAGCTCCGATGCCAGCGTCCTGCCTGTCACCGCGGAGCTGTCCTACCGCGTGAGCGACCCCTACACGGTCCGCGCCGTGTTCACCTCGCCGCAGTCCACCTCGGTGTGGCTGCTCGGCCGCGAGCTGCTGCTCCAGGGCATGCTCGCCGACGCCGAGGACCCCGCCGGCTGCGGCGACGTCCAGGTGTGGCGCGACGAGGACCCGATGTTCACCCTCATCTCGCTCACGGGCATCGAGGGCAGCGCGCTGCTCGCGTCCCCGTCCGAGCCCCTCGAGCGGTTCCTCACCGCGACCGAGCAGCTGGTGGCGCTCGGCACCGAGAGCGACCGCATGGAGGGCGAGATCGCCGCCCTCATCGCGGCGCTGCTCACCGCCTGACCCGTCGCCCCCGACGACCCGGGCCTACGGGTCCAGGTCGTCCTCGGCGCGCGCCCGGAACAGCCGCGCCAGCTCGGCCGTGACCGGGCCGACCGACGTCGGCGCGCCCTCGACCGCCTCGACGCCGACGACGCCGCGCAGCGACCCCGCCAGCGCGAGGCCGGCCGCCCCGCGGCGCGCGTCCTCGACGACCGACCACGGCAGCTCGTCCTCGCCCGCCTCCCGGACCGGCAGGCCGGCCTCCCCCGCCCACGCCAGCGCCAGCGCGCGGGTCACGCCGGGCAGGCAGCCCGAGGACAGCGCGGGGGTCAGGAGCTCGCCGCCGCGCTCGACGAGCACGTTGGACGTGGCGCCCTCGCACAGCGCGCCGCGGGTGTTGGCCAGCAGCGCCTCGTTCCCACCTGCGCGGGTCGCCGCCGCCATCGCCAGGACGTCCGCGGCGTAGGAGGTCGACTTGTGCCCGGCCAGCGGGGACCGCTCGTTGCGCACCCAGGCGGACCGGACGACGTGCGCGGGGCCGCGGGCCGGCGCGGGGGCGGCGGTGACGACGAGGGCGGGCGGCGCAGGGGCCTCGCCGTCCGGGCCGGGCGCGCCCGGGCTCACCGTGATGCGGAGCCGGCCCACCTCGGGGCCGCCCACCGCGAGCACCGCCGCGACGGCCTCGCGGACCTCGCGGTCGGGGACGACCGGCAGGCCGAGCGCCGCGCCCGAGGCCGCCAGGCGCGCGAGGTGCCGGGTGAGCGCGAAGGCCCGGCCCCGGACGACCGCGCACGTCTCGAACAGGCCGAGGCCGGTCGCGTACCCGGGGTCGGTGCCCGCGACGACGGGCTCGCGCGGGTCGCGCAGCCGGCCGCCGGCCCACAGGACGCTCGCCACGGCGGTCATCCTGCCACCGGGCCCGCGTCGCCCGAGGCCAGCCCGACGAGCCGCCGGGCCTTGAGCTCCGTCTCCGCCCACTCCGCGTCGGGGTCGCTCCCCCACGTGATCCCCGCGCCGGTGCCGAACCGCAGCACGCCGTCCCGCCACACGAACGTCCGGATGCCGACGGCGAGCTCCGCGCGCACCCCGCCGTCCTCCGCCACCTCGACCCGGCCCACCGCCCCGCAGTACGGCCCGCGCGGCACCGGCTCCAGCCGCCGGATCAGGTCGAGCGCCGACGACTTCGGCGCCCCGGACACCGACCCGGGCGGGAACGTCGCGCCCAGCAGCAGCGCCCACAGGTCCGCGCCGTCCCGCACGTCGGCGCGCAGCCGCCCGCGCACCGTCGACACCAGGTGCACCAGCCCGGGGTGCTCCTCGACGCCGAGCAGCGTCATCACCTCGACCGTCCCCGGCTCGCAGACGCGCTGCAGGTCGTTGCGCACCAGGTCCGTGATCATCACGTTCTCGGCCCGGTCCTTGGCGGTCAGCCCGTCGGCGGTGGGCGCGGTGCCCTTGATCGGCGCGGAAATGACCCAGCCGTCCTCGACCTTGAGGTAGAGCTCCGGCGAGGCCGTGACCACCCAGACCGGCGGCACCGCTCCCCCGGCCGGCACGTGGACGCCGCCGGCGTAGGGCGCGGGGTTGCCGACGGCCAGCCGGGCGCCGAGGGCGCGAGCGTCGGGCTCGCGACCCCCGTCGGTCGGCAGCGGGGCCGCCAGCACGCGGCAGAGGTTCGCCTGGTAGACGTCGCCCTCGCGCACGGCGTGACGGACCGCGGCCACGGCGGCGACGTAGGCGCGCTCGTCCAGCGAGGTCGCCCACGCGGCCGGGTCGGGGCCGCGCCAGGCGCGTGCGCCGGCCGCCCCGGCGGCGTCCTCCGCGACGCGGAACCGCCACGCGGCGACCGGACCCTCGAAGTCACCCACGAGCACCCAGTGCCCCGGGGCGCGCAGCCGCGCGGGCTCCAGGGCCACGTCGGCGACGTGCTCGACCGGGTCGCGCAGCAGCCGCCCGCCGAACCAGGCGACGCCGGGGGCGGGTGTCGGCGGCGCCGCGGGGGCGGCGGGAGGAGTCGGCACGGGGCCACGCTAGCCAGCCGCGCGCCCGGTCCGTGGGAAGGCGTGTGGCGCAGGTCGCACGACCCGGTCCCGGCCGTCCGGAGCCCCCGACACCCCTGCTGAGAGGCCCGATCCGCGTCATCACGCGGGACTTCGGGCCCCTGGTCAGCCAATTGGACTCCCGCCTCGGAAGTCGGCTAATGTTCTCGACGCACCAGGAACGCCGGTGAGAACCGGCAGGACAGGCGCGCGGACGTGGCTCAGTGGTAGAGCATCACCTTGCCAAGGTGAGGGTCGCGGGTTCGAATCCCGTCGTCCGCTCGGAGGCAGACACTCCCGGCCGGCCTTTCGGTCGCTGAGGACTGAGGTCTCAGGGTGGAGTGGCCGAGAGGCGAGGCAGCGGCCTGCAAAGCCGTATACGTGGGTTCGAATCCCATCTCCACCTCGTAGTAGCAACACCCGGGCGATTGGCGCAGCGGTAGCGCGCTTCCCTGACACGGAAGAGGTCACTGGTTCGATCCCAGTATCGCCCACCAGCACGAAGGCCCCCGCGGAGAGATCCGCGGGGGCTTTCGTCGTCCCCGGGGTCCACCCGCGTCGAACTGGTCACCCCCCGGAGGTGATGCCGCCGCCGGACGCCGCCGCCACGGTGGAGGGGCCGCCGCACCCGCGCGGCCCGCCCGGACGCTGGAGCCCGCCATGATCATCTTCCTGATCCGGCTGCTGATCTTCCTCGGCTCGGCGGCCCTCGGGCTGTGGGTGGCTTCGCTCCTCCTCGACGGCTTCCACCTGACCGCGAGCGGGTTCCTGGCCGCGGTCCTGGTGTTCACCGTCGCCCAGGCGGTGCTGTCGCCGTTCATCGCGAAGATGGCCGACCGGTACGCGAGCGCGTTCCTCGGCGGCGTCGGGCTCGTCTCCACGTTCGTCGCGCTGCTCGTCGCCTCGACCTTCACCGGCGGGCTGACGATCGACGGCGGGGCGGCGACCTGGATCGCGGCGGTCGTGATCGTCTGGCTGGTCACGGCGCTGGCGACCTGGCTGCTGCCGTTCCTGCTCCTGCGGCGTCGGCTCGAGGAGCGCCGAGCGGGCGGGCCGCGCCCGGCCTGACGACCTCTGCGCCCCGCGGCGGGCGGTGTCGTGTCCCCGGCGCCCCGTAGCCTCCTGGCGTGCAGATCCTCGACGACGGCGCGCTCGCCCTGAGCGCGAGCGACCTCGGCGCGGCGGCGGCGTGCCAGTACGCCGTGGCCCGCGCGCTCGACGCGGCGCTCGGCCGAGGCCCCGCGGTCCCCCGCGCCGTCGACGCGACCGCGGCCCGCGCCGGCCGGCTGGGGGCCGCGCACGAGCGGCGCCTGCTCGACGCGCACCTGGCCGCGCTGGGCCCCTACGACGGAGGCACCGGGCGCGGGGTGCTGGTGCTCCCCCGGCCCGAGGACCGCACGGCCGCCGGCCTCGCCGCCGCCCACGACCGCACGCTGGGCCTCCTGCGCCGGGGCGTGGACGTGCTCGGCCAGGCCGCGCTGTTCGACGGGACGTTCACCGGGTACGCCGACTTCCTGGTGCGCGACCCCGCCGACCCCGAGCCGCGGTACACGGTCGTCGACGCCAAGCTCGCCCGGCACGAGCGGCCCACGGCGCTGCTCCAGGTCGCGGCGTACGCGGACCAGCTCGAGGCGGCCGGGATTCCCCTGACCGAGCACGCGGAGCTCGTGCTCGGCGACGGCCGCACCACCCGGCACCGGCTCCGGGACCTCCTTCCGGTCTACCGGGACCGCCGTGCCCGGCTGCAGCGGCTGCTCGACGAGCACCGCGCCGGCGACGCGCCCGCCGCGTGGGGCGACCCGCGGTACCGGGCGTGCGGGCGGTGCGCCGTGTGCGCCCCGGAGCTCGAGGCGCGCCGCGACGTGCTGCTGGTGGCGGGCGTGCGCACCACCCAGGCCGCGCGGCTCCGGGACGCCGGCGTGCGCACGATCGAGGACCTGGCCGCGCGGACGGAGCCCGTCGACGGGGTCGGCACCGGGACCCTCGCGACGCTGCGGGCGCAGGCGGCGCTGCAGTCGCGGCAGGACCACGGGGACGGGTCGGTCCTGGCCGACGTGTTCGACACGGGACCGATCGCGGCGCTGCCGGCCCCCGACCCGGGCGACGTGTTCTTCGACTTCGAGGGCGACCCGCTGTACTCCGCCGGGGAGGTCGGTCCCGACGGGCAGCCCGCGACCTGGGGCCTGGAGTACCTGTTCGGGCTCGTCGAGGCACCCGCCTCCCCCGGCGCCGACGCGCCGTTCCGGGCGTTCTGGGCGCACGACCGGGCGCAGGAGAAGCAGGCGCTCGTCGACTTCCTCGCCTACGTGCGCGAGCGCCGGGCCGCGCACCCCGGGATGCACGTCTACCACTACGCCCCGTACGAGAAGACCGCCCTGCTCCGGCTGGCCGCGCGGCACGGCGTCGGCGAGGCGGACGTGGACGACCTGCTGCGGGCGGGGGTGCTCGTCGACCTGTACGCGACGGTGCGCGGGTCGCTGCGCACCGGGCAGCGCTCGTCGTCGCTGAAGAAGCTCGAGCCGCTGTACCTGCCCGCGGCGCGCACGGGCGAGGTCACCACCGCGGGCGACTCGATCGACCAGTACGCCCGGGCCTGCGCGCTGCGGGACGCGGGCGACGACGCCGGGTGGCGCGCGGCGCTGGCGGCCATCGCCGACTACAACGCGGACGACTGCGAGTCGACGCGCCTGCTGCGGGACTGGCTGCTCGCGCGCGGGGCCGACGCCGGGGTGCACCCGCGGCCGCACGTCCCGGCGGTCGCCGCGCCCGGCGATGGGGCGGCCGACGACGGTGCGGCCGACGACGCCCCCGAGCACGACGCCCTCGTCGCGGCCCTGGCGGCGTTCGCCGACGACCCCGCGCAGCGCACCGGGACGGCCGACCCCCACCGCCGCACCCCGGACCAGCAGGCCGTCGCCCTGCTCGGCGCCGCCCTCGGCTACCACTGGCGCGAGCAGAAGCCGTTCTGGTGGGCACACTTCGACCGGCTGTCCGCCGACCCCGCCGACTGGACCGACCCGCGCTCGACGTTCGTGGCGGAACGGGTCGAGGTCGTGACGGACTGGCACACCCCGCCGCGCGCCCGCACGCAGCAGCGCGTCCTGCGGCTGACGGGGCGGCTGGAGCCCGGCAGCGAGCTGCGCGCGGGCGCGACGTGCTTCGGCCTGTTCGACGCCCCCGCGCCCGAGCACGCGCAGGTCCCCCGGCACGCGACCCGCGGGTACGCCCCGGGGTTCACCGTCCTCGACGTGACCTCGGCCGGCGACGGCGCCGCCGCGCGCGACGAGCTGCTGGTGTCCGAGCGGCTCCAGGCGGCGTGGGCGCCGCACGACCGGCTGCCGATGGGCCTCGGCCCGACGCCGCCCCCGCCGACCGGGACGATCACGGCGGCCCTGCGCGGCCTGGCGGAGCGCGTCGCGGCGGGGCTGCCCGCCGTCCCCCACCAGGCCGCCCTCGACCTCGCGCGCCGGCTCCCGCCGCGCACCCGGTCCGGCCGACCGCTGCCCGTCCCGGCGGACGGACCGGGCGGCACCGTCGCCGCGATCACCGCCGCCCTGCGGGACCTCGACGGCTCCTACCTGGCGGTGCAGGGCCCGCCGGGGACCGGGAAGACGTACACCGGGTCGCACGTGATCGCCGCGCTGGTCGCCGACGGCTGGCGGGTCGGCGTCGTCGCGCAGTCGCACGCCGTGGTCGAGAACCTGCTGGCGAAGGTCGTCGAGGCGGGGGTGGACCCGGCGGCCGTCGGCAAGAAGCCCCGCCCGGGCGCGACGGCGGCCCCGGCGTGGACCGCGCTGACCGGCTCGGGCGCGTTCGGGCGGTTCCTCGCCGCCCAGCGCGGGGGCTTCGTCCTCGGCGGCACCCTGTGGGACGTCACGCACCCCGACCGGCTCCCGGAGGGCGGGTTCGACCTCCTCGTGGTCGACGAGGCGGGCCAGTTCTCGCTCGCGAACACGTTCGCGGCGTCCGCCGGTGCCCGGAACCTGCTGCTGCTCGGCGACCCGCAGCAGCTGCCGCAGGTGTCCCAGGGGCACCACCCCGAGCCGGTCGACACCTCCGCGCTGGGCTGGCTCACCGACGGGCACGACACGCTGCCCGCGGAGCTCGGCTACTTCCTCGACGCCACCTGGCGGATGCACCCGGAGTTGTGCGCGCCGGTGTCGGAGCTGGCCTACGACGGGCGGCTGCACGCGGTGCCCTCCGCCGCGGCGCGGCACCTCGACGGCGTGCCCGCGGGAGTGCGCACCGTGCTGGTCGACCACGACGGCAACGCCGTGTCGAGCGTCGAGGAGGCCGAGCGCGTCGTCGCGGAGGTCCGCGGGATGGTCGGGCGCGCCTGGACCGAGGACGGGGCCACCCGGCCGCTGGCCCCGGAGGACGTCCTGGTCGTCGCCGCGTACAACGCGCAGGTCTGGACGCTGACGCGCGCCCTGGCGGCGGCGGGGCTCGACGGCGTGCGGGTGGGGACGGTCGACCGGTTCCAGGGGCAGGAGGCCCCGGTCGTGCTCGTGTCGCTCGCGGCGTCGACGCCCGAGGACGTGCCGCGCGGCATGGAGTTCCTGCTGTCCCGCAACCGGCTGAACGTCGCGCTGTCCCGGGGGAAGTGGGCCGCCGTGGTCGTGCGGTCCCCGCGGCTCACCGACTACCTGCCGGCCGCGCCGGCGCAGCTGGCCGAGCTGGGGGCGTTCCTGCGGCTGGGCGCGCCGCCGCCCGGCCCCGCCCGCAGCCCGTCCGGCGCGGACGCGGCTGTCGGGACCCGCGCCTAGCCTGACCGCATGGACGTCCTGGCGTGGCTGCTCGACGGCGACCCGGCCATCCGCTGGCAGGCGATGCGCGACCTGGCCGGCGCACCTCCGGGCGCGGTCGCCGCCGAGCGCGCGCGGGTGGCCCGGGAGGGCTGGGGCGCCCGGCTGCTCGCCGCCCGCGACCCCGACGGGCTGTGGGCCGGCGGCGCGTGCTTCCCCGCGGGGTACCGGGGCGAGGCACCCGGGCAGCCCTGGACCGCCACGATGCACGCGCTCCAGACGCTCGGCCTGCTCGGGCTCGACCCGGCGTCGCCCGAGGCGCGGGAGGCGATCGCGCTGGTGGACCGGAACGGGCGGTGGGAGCACGACGGCCAGCGGTACTTCGACGGCGAGGTCGAGCCGTGCATCAACGGCCGCACGGTCGAGGCCGGTGCGGTGTTCGGGGTCGACGTCTCCGGCGTGGTGGACCGGCTCCTCGGGGAGCAGCTCGCCGACGGCGGGTGGAACTGCGAGGCCGAGAACGGCTCCGTGCGGTCGTCGTTCGACACCACGGCGTGCGTGCTGGAGGGGCTGCTGGCGTACGAGCGCGCGGCCGCGGACCCCGGCACCGCCCGGGTCACCGCCGCTCGCGAGGCCCGGCTGCGCGGCGAGGAGTACCTGCTGGCGCGGGGTCTGCTCCGCCGGCTCAGCATCGGCGAGGTCGTCGACCCGGCCTACCTCGACCTGGCGTTCCCGTTCTACTGGCACTACGACGTGCTCCGGGCACTCGACCACCTGCGCGCCACCGGCGCCCCGGCGGACCCGCGGACGGCCGAGGCGGTCACCCACGTGCGGTCCCGGCGCCGGGCGGACGGGCGGTGGGCGCTCGACCGGGTGCACCCGGGGGCGGTGCACTTCGCCCTGGAGGGCGGAGTCGGCGTGCCGAGCCGCTGGATCACGCTGCGGGCGCTGCGCGTGCTGGCCTGGGCGGACGGGGCCCCGGTCGCGCACCGCTCGGGGACTCTCACCCCGCCCGGGTGAGCCGGTCGCCACGCGGCCCGGGGGACAGTGCAGTGCGGGCACGCCGTGCCCGGACCCGGACCGGCGCGCCGCACGCCGCCGCACGAGGAGGACGAGCGATGACGACGTTCACGGCCTGGAAGTTCGACACCCCCGAGGGCGCCGAGCGCGCGCGGGGCGCCCTGCGCGACGCCCAGGGCGAGGGGATCGTCACGGTCGTCGACTCGGCGGTCGTGTCCTGGCCCGAGGGCGAGAAGCGCCCCGAGCTGCACCACCACCACGAGGGCGGGAAGCACGCGGCGGGCTGGGGTGCCCTGTGGGGCCTGCTCGTCGGCGGGCTGTTCTTCGTGCCGCTGCTCGGCGCGGCCGCCGGCGCGGGCATCGGGGCCCTGGCCAAGTCGGTCGAGGGCGTCGGGATCGACGAGAAGGACCTGATCAAGCTCCGCGACGAGACCACCGAGGGCACGTCCGTGCTGCTGGCGGTCACGCAGGACGGCGACCTCGACCGGCTCGGCGAGCGGTTCCACGGTCTCGGCTCCCGGCTGGTCGCGACGAACCTGACCGAGGCCGAGAAGAGCCTGCTGCTCGAGACGTTCGGCTGAGCGGCCCGCCGTGGCCGGCACCGAGGCGCTGACCCGGCCCCGGCTGGTCCGGCGCCGGGCGGGGCACCTGTACGGCCTGGTCGTGACCGGGTCGGTGCTCGCGGCCGCCCCGGACTCGATCGGGCTGGCGCGACTGGCGCTCGCGCTGCTGGGCACGCTCCTCGTGTACTGGGCGGCGGAGAGCTACGCGCACTGGACCGCGACCCGGACGCTGCTGGGGCGCAGCCTGCACGGCGAGGAGCGGCGGGAGGTCGTCACCGACGGCCTCCCGCTCGTCGCGGCGTGCCTGGTGCCGGTCGCGGTGCTGCTGGCGGAGGCCCTGCTCGACGTGCCGACCGGCACCGGGGTGCGGGTCGCGCTGCTCACGAACACGGCACTGCTCGTCGGCGTCGGCTGGCGCATGGCCACCTCCGGCGGTGTCCGGGGGTTCGCGCGGGTGGCCAATTCCGTGGGCATCGGGCTGCTGGGCGTCGCGATGGTGGCGCTGAAGTACGCGCTGCACCACTGAGCCCCCGGCGCGTCCGCTGCGGGTCCGGTCAGCTCAGCAGGCCCAGCGACCGCCCCCGCGCCACCGCCGCCCGCCGCGTCTGCACGTCGAGCTTGCGGTACAGCGACTTCAGGTGCGCCTTGACCGTGTTCACCGAGACGAACAGCTCCTCGGCGATCTCGGTGTTGCTCGCCATGCTGGGGAGCGCGGCCAGCACGCTCAGCTCGCGGTCGGTGAGCGGGACCGGCAGCGGCTCCGGCTCCGGGGCGGCCGGCGCGGGGGCACCGAGGTGCTCCACCAGGGCCTCGGCCAGGGCGTCGGACCGCTCGGGGAGCACCCGCGTGAGGGCGGCGCGCCCCGCCGCGCCCGGGACGACGAACGGCCGCAGCACCCGCTCCGCGCCGGCGACCGCGAGCGCCCGCCGCACCAGGTCGTCGGCGAGGCGCGGGGCGCCGCGCTCCTCGGCGAGGTCCGCGAGCAGCAGGCACGCCTCGGTCTGGGTGAGCACCTGCCCGGTGTCCGCCGCCCACCCGGCGGCGACCCGCGCGTGCCGGAGGGCCGCCGGGGCGTCGCCGCGGGCGCGCGCGCGGCGCGCGGCCACGAGCGCGTCGAGCGGGGAGGCGATCCGGGGGTCCGCCGGGGCCACGGCCGCGTCGGAACCCGTGAGGGCCGCGAGCTCGGCGGCGGCCCGCAGCCGCAGCCCGGCGACGAGTGCCGGCACCGGGCCGGGGGGCCGCTCGGCCGCGAGGGCCTGCGCGGCGGCCCGCACCCGGCCGCGCGCCAGGGCCGCGAGCGCCTGCACGGCGTGCAGCGTCGCGACGCACCAGGGGTCGTCGCCCGCGTCGGTCGCGGCGAGCCCGTACGCGACGGCCCGGTCGGCGTCCGCCCAGCGGGCGCGGAGCAGCGCGACCCACGCGAGCGCGGCGTACGCGGGCCGGACGTGGGCGTACCCGGTCCAGCCGGACGCCACCGCGACGTCGACCGCCTCGCGGGCCGCCCGCTCGGCGGCGTCCAGCCGGCCCAGCACGCCGAGCGCCATCGCGAGGCCGGCGCGCGCGCTCAGCGAGGTCAGGTCGACGGCGTCCGGGTCCTCGGCGACCGACGCGGCCAGCTCCCGGTGCGCGCCGACCGCGTCGCCCTGCCAGAGCAGCGAACCGCCGCGCAGGTCGTGGGCCGAGCGCAGGTACGGCAGGTACGCCGGGAAGGGCCAGGGCGCCTGCGCGAGCGACTCGAGCGCGGCGACGGCGCCGCTCCCCTGCCCGGCGATGTCGCCGGTTCCCCGGGCGGCCGCGGCGTCGAGCAGGTCGGCCAGGACCCGGGCGGCCACCGGCGGTCGACCCGCGTGCGCGGCGTCGTGGGACGCCAGGGTCCGCAGCCGCGCCACGTGTGCCCGGCACGCCGGGTACGCGCGGTCGACCAGCGCGAGGGCACCGGCGCACAGCTCGGACCACGCGGCGGGCGGCGCCTCGTCGTACGGCAGCCGGAGCAGCGCCTGCCGCACGGCCTCCCGGTTGGGCGTGACGAGCAGCGGCGCGGCCGCCTCGGCGACCACCCGGCCGACCAGCTCGCCGTCCTCGGCCTCGGTGGCGTGGTCGAGCGCCGCGACCGGGTCGCCGTGCCGCAGCAGCCACCGGGCCGCGCAGGCGTGCGCGTCCTCGTGCCCCTCGGGGTCCCGGACCCGGAGCGTGGTGTGCAGGATCTCCCGCAGCAGCGGGTGGTAGCGCAGCGCGGCGCCGGCGGGCGCGACCGGGCCGACGAAGTCGTGCGCGGCCGCGAGCGCGTCGTGCAGCCGCCCGGGCGGGGCGCCGGGGCTCAGGGCACGCGCGAGCTCCGGGCTGAACGTCGGGACCACGCTGGACCGGAGCAGGAACGCCCGAACCGGGTCGGGCTGGCGGTCCACCACCTCGTCGACGAGGTAGTCGGCGACCGCGCGGTCGTCGGCCAGCGCGTCCGCCACGTCCTCCTCGGTGGGCGGCTCGCCGACCCCCTGCAGCCGCGCGAGCCGGCCCAGCGCGATCCGCACGCCCGTCGGCCAGCCCTGGGTGCGCTCGAGGACCAGCCGGGCCTGCTCCGGCGTCACGTCGACGCCCTCGACCTCGCCGAGGGCGCGGACGTCCGAGGCGGTGAACGCGAGGTCCTCCGCGGCGATGAGGGTCGCGCCCCGGCGGGCCACCGGCGGCTCCGAGCGGCTCAGGATGAGCAGCCGGAGCGGGACGTCCGCGGCGAGCAGGTCACGGACCGTCTGCACCACGGTGTGGTGCCGCACGACGTCGAGGTCGTCGACCACGAGGGTCGACTCGGCGGGCAGGCTCTCCAGGCCGCGCATCCAGCGCGCGACGAACGCCGGGGTGCTCGTCGGCGGCACCCGCAGCCGGGCGAGCGCGTGGTCCGCGGGCACGGCGCCGCTCGTCCGCAGCGCGTCCAGCACCCGGCTGGCGAGCGCCTGCGGCACGGTGTCCCGCGGCTCGAGCGACAGCCACGCCACCGGGCCCGGCCGCGCCGCCGCCCAGGTCGCCACCGCGGTGGTCTTGCCCCAGCCGGCGCCGGCCGCCACGACGGTGAGCCGGGCGTCGCCGTCCCCGTCGAGCAGCTTGTCCACGGCGGGGCGCCGCACCGTGCGCGCAGCAGACGGTCGCAGGGTGCGCTGCTCCGGCGTCCGGACGGCGAGTCTCCCGGTTCCCCTGCCCGGTGGCTCGCGCAGTTCTCGTCCGGCGCCCCTCCCCGGGGAGCCCATGGCGGCAACGTATACCCCCGGGTCGCCTCGGCGAAGGCGGTTTCCGGGCGCCCACCCGCGGCGGGTGATGCCCGTCCGACCAGCACCGACGAGCGTAGGCACCGGGTTCGCGGGGGCGGCCCCGCCCGGGGTGTCCCGGGCGCCGCGGAGCGCAGGAGGCAGTCGTGGAGACCGCGATCGAGGACATGGGCCCGGTGGACTACCTGGTCGTCGAGTTCCCGGAGAACCGCCTGGACGGCGAGGCGTTCCCGCTGCTGATGGACCTGGTCGACCGCGGGGTCGTCCGGGTCCTCGACCTGGCGTTCGTCGCGAAGGCCGACGACGGCACCGTGACGGGCATCGACCTGCACGAGCTGGACGCCACCGGCGACTTCGACGTCACCGTGCTCGAGGGCGCGTCGTCCGGTCTCCTCGGCGACGACGACCTGGCGGAGGCGGCCGCGGCGCTCGCCCCCGGGGCGGCGGCCGGGGTGCTCGTGTACGAGAACGCGTGGGCGGCGCCGTTCGCCTCGGCGCTGCGCCGCGGAGGCGGGCAGCTCGTCGCCAGCGGGCGGGTGCCGGTGCAGGCGCTGCTCGCGGCGCTCGACGCGACGGACGCGTGAGGCGGCGCCGGCGCGGCCGGCGACCGGACCACGGGGGCACGACCAGGACACGAGGGACGAGGAGGGGACCATGCCCGGACTGCTGCGAGGGGTGGCCAGGACGGCCGTGATCGCCGGGACCGCGAGCGCGGTGTCGGGGCGGGTGCAGCGGCGCCAGCAGGGCCGGTGGGCGGAGCAGGACGCCCGCGCGGCCCAGGCCCAGTACGGCGCCACGGTGCCGGCCGGCTACGGCCCGCCGGGGTACAGCCAGGAGCCGCCCTACCCGGCGGTGCCCGCGGGGTCGCCGGCGCAGGACGCCGCGGACGCGCGGATCGCGCAGCTGCGCGACCTGGCGCGGCTGCGGGACGAGGGCGTGCTGACGGCGGAGGAGTTCGCCGACCAGAAGGCGCGCATCCTGGCGAGCTGACGGCAGGCCGCGACGGACCCACCCGCACCGACGCCGGCGCGGGTGGGTCCGTCGTCGTTCGCCCAGGCGCCCCGTCGCCGAGATGGCAACTCTCGGCTGTCGCGAGGCCCTCCGACGCAGCCGAGAGTTGCCATCTCGGTGGGGACGCGCGCGGGGGTGGGAGCGACGGGGGGCGGCGCGGGCGCGGGCGGCGCGGGCGCGGGCGGTGGGCCCGGGGGTCACCGGGCGCGGGCGCCCGCCGGCGGGGCGACCG